>JBILSG010000146.1:0-6175 GCA_044372235.1 Chitinophagaceae bacterium | reverse complement strand
TGTAAAGCCGCTGTACCAGTCCCAATCCCCTGAACTCCTTCGCCACACAAAGCTGGCCTACCACCACATAATCCGACTCACACAGCAGACGCCCGCCATAACTGGTGCGGTCAATTGTATTGAACAAATCAGCCATCAGATCATGGCCATCCCGCAAAGCCTGTGTTGTCACCATCGCATATCCCACCACTTCATCGCCCACTTTGGCAATCACACTCGGTGCATCAGCATTCATAGCCTGCAGGTATTCCATGGCATACGATGCAGTAAGAAATCCTTCTGATGCAGCCTCTTCGTCTGAAATATGCAGACGCAGGTTCAGGTTTTGTAATTCCTTGATTGCGTTGATTTCCTCCGATGTTGTAACCAATTTCACTTCCGGCATGCCCATTGCATAAAATTAAACCAATTTTAGTAGTAGGACGCCGATTGTAAATGGCATTTTTGGAAATCCGATCGATTTATCGTAATATTGCGATTAATATGGGTGCTTCAAAGACAGCAGACTATGCAGCAATGGAAATGGACCTTGCCAGGTACAGCAAAGCACTGTCTCATCCCGCACGTGTTGCAATCCTGCAATTATTGCTGGAAAGAAAAACCTGTATTTGCGGAGATATCGTGGAAGACCTGCCCATTGCACAGTCCACTGTATCCCAACACCTGAAGGAGCTCAAACAATCCGGACTGATAAAGGGAGAGATAGATGGCACATCGGTTTGTTACTGCATCGACGAATCAGAATGGAAAAAAGCAACACAACTGCTGCGGTCTTTTTTTGAGGGATTTGAACTTAACGGAAACACATGCTGCTAAAATTTTAAATCAATAACTTATGCAAACCGAAGAACAACTGAAAGAGATTGTCAGAAAAAAATACAGCGAGATTGCCTTGCAAGACAAGGATACGAATATGTCATCATGCTGCGGTGCAGGCGGATGTTCCACGGAAGTGTACAATATCATGTCTGACGACTACACCAGCCTGGCAGGATATAACGCAGACGCAGATCTCGGGCTGGGTTGCGGACTGCCTACGCAGTTTGCACGCATCAAAACAGGGGATGTGGTAATCGACCTGGGAAGCGGGGCTGGTAATGACTGTTTCGTTGCAAGACATGAAACGGGAGAAACAGGCAAGGTAATAGGAATTGATTTTACACCTGCCATGATAGAAAAGGCAAGGGCCAATGCAGAAGCAAGAGGGTTCAACAATGTAGAGTTCAGGCAGGGTGATATCGAACATATGCCTGTAACTGCAAATAGTGCAGATGTTATCGTAAGCAATTGTGTGCTCAACCTTGTCCCCAATAAACATGGCGTTTTCAGCGAGATTTTTCGTGTGCTTAAACCGGGCGGACATTTCAGCATTTCAGACGTGGTACTTATAGGTGCACTTCCTGAGGGATTACGCAAGGATGCGGAAATGTATGCCGGCTGTGTTGCTGGTGCCATTCAGAAAGAAGTATACCTAGAATTGATTCATGCAACAGGATTTCAAAATATCAGCATCCAGCAAGAGAAACCAATTATCATACCGGATGACATCCTCGTTAACTACCTGAGTGTGGCTGAAATCAACGATTTTAAATCAGGCAATACAGGAATTTACAGCCTAACAGTTTATGCACAGAAACCCACTTCACAAAACAGTTGCACGCCAGGTGGCGGATGCTGCTAAAAAAATAAAGATGAAAAAAATACTGATACTCTGCACAGCCAACAGTTGCCGCAGCCAAATGGCTGAAGGATATTTCCGAAAGTTCGCAGGAGACAAAGCTGAAATTTACAGTGCGGGTGTATACTCCACAGGAGTCAACTCCAAAGCTATTGCTTCCATGCTGGAAGATGGCATAGACATTTCAAGACATACCTCCAATGCCATGGAAGAATACAAGGACATCGATTTCGATTATGTAATCACTGTATGCGACAATGCCCGGGAGAATTGTCCGTTCTGGCCTGGCAATTCCATCCACATTCACCATGCCTTCCCTGACCCAACTCATGTTATCGGTTCGGAAGCAGCAGTTAAAGCAAATTTTGCTGTAACACGGAATATGATCAAGGAGTATGCATACCAATTTGTGGCTGATCACCTGTAGGCTAAAAGACTAGCACAGGGACATTGATTTTTTGGGTAAATTCACGGATACATTTTGATGAATGCCATGAAAAATCTACACCACTACCAACTGCAACTCACATGGACGGGCAATAGCGGACAAGGTACTGCCGGGTACACAGCGTATGAAAGGACCCACACCGTGACTATCCCCGGAAAACCAATAATCCTGGGCTCATCAGATCCCGTGTTCAGGGGAGATCCCTCCATGCACAATCCCGAAGAACTGTTGCTAGCATCACTCGCCTCCTGCCACATGCTTTGGTACCTGCACCTGTGCGCAGAACACGGCATCGTTGTAACAGACTACATCGATAACCCAACAGGTACAATGCAGGAGTCTGAAAACGGCAGCGGACGCTTCACAGAAGTTACACTGAGGCCTATCGTGACAGTGAACGACGATAAAATGTTGGAAAAAGCAAAGAGTTTACATAAATCTGCCAATCAATATTGTTTTATCGCCAACTCGGTTAACTTTGCGGTCCATCATGAACCCATCTGCAAAACAGATGGATAAAACAATTATATGGCTGTAAAACCTCAAAGAATAACAGTTGCTGCTGAAATAAATGCACCCCTTCAAAAAGTATGGGATGCCTGGAGTAATCCGGAAGCCATCAAGCAATGGAATCAGGCTTCTGCAGACTGGCATACCACTGAGGCTGAAAACAATCTTAGTGAAGGTGGACAATTCCGGTTTCATATGGCAGCAAAAGATGGCAGTGCCGGATTTGACCTGAAAGGAACCTATGTTGCCGTTGACGAACTGGAATACATTGAATACGAACTCGAAGACGGCCGTCAGGTGGGCATCAGCTTCAACGAAGAAGATGGTATTACCAGCATTACTGAAACCTTTGAGGCTGAAAACCAAAACCCCGCAGCAGCACAGCAACAAGGCTGGCAGGCTATCCTCAACAACTTCAAACAGTTTGTGGAAAGCAATTAAAAGCAGCTGCAACTCATTTTACATCACTCTGCCAAAAGAAATCTTTCGCTTTTAATGGCAGACAAAGTAACCATCATGCCAGTTGGAAAAGTAGAACTGGCGAGTGGGTTATTTGGCGAAGGAAGGATGGCGGAACCAGATATCTTTTTTGAAAAAGGGGCTGATTTTATGCTATTAAGCGGGCCGGCTTCGGCGCAAAGGTTTTTTCAAAAACTTATCAGCAAAAACCGCAGCATACCTTCTACCTATTTCCCGTTGTCCAGCTGTATTGAAATGCAGGAAATCACCTTTGTGATCTAATCCTTCCGTACTAACTACTGCCGTGCGGGAATCTGTTTTACTATATGCACGAAGTACCTCATTCATCTGCATAAACTGTTCATGAACGGTTTTTGAAAAGTAGCCTAGTTCACCCATTATTACAGGCAACTTTTTGTTTGCAGCTTCTCTCCGCATCATCCCGAAAAGTTTTTCGAGTTGTTGAGGATGTTCAGGCAAACCCTTGGCATTGGCATCAGCCTCACCCTGATGCCATATAACACCTTTAATTGTTCCCATTTTTTTAGCCTCGCCTAATCTTTTTTTGAAATTGCTGAACAGCGGTACCTCTCTGAAAACTGAGTCATCAATCCATTTGCGGATAGAGCTACCACCAACAGCTGTATGAACAAGCAGTATGGAAACATCGGGCGGACAAAATTCAAGCATTTTTCTTGCAAAAGATACACCACAATCAAGGCCTACCATAGCAGGCTCGTTCAGATTCAATGGCTCTTTCGCAAGCATCAACTCACCGTTTCTATTCAAGGCAAGAATTCTGGGATTTGTAACCGTATCTTCTGGTTCAACCTGACCGCGGCCAGCCATATTGGATTGCCCGGCCATTATAAAAACCCAGATTTTTTTCTTTTCAGGAACAACTGAAGGCTTCTCTTCCATCACCGGAAAAAAAAGCGTCCGCTGATCTGTCTGGGCAAACCCTTTCAACAGAAAGAATGAAAGAAAAAAGAAGAGTTGATATTTCATGAAATGGTTAATTTTTTTATGCTGGCTAATAAAAAATTTAAGACTCCCCTCCTGCCCAGACATAGCACAGCGACGGTCTGGGATAGGAGGGGCTCCGAATCCCGCTGCGCGGGATGAGTGAATTCCGAGAGCAAAGCGAATCGGAAGAGGGGTGGTTAAAAACACCAATACTTTGATAAAGCTGCCTCACTTTAAATAAACTGTTTTACCTGTTAGTGCCGATTGTCTCGCTGCATCCAAGATTTTCACCACCAGTACATTGTTTTCCAGCGAATAGGCCCCAAAAGCGGGTACCTTAAGTCTGCCGCGGATGACATCTGCGAAATAGGTAAACGGACTCGTATAAGTTCCGGTTTCTTCAGCTCTGAGTACATAGCTGACTTCTGCTCCTTTTGAACCCTTTGCCTTCATTTCATTGTTGTTGCGCGTAATAACATATCCGCGTTCACCATACACTTCCATATCCTTGCGGGCAAAAGGCCAATTCCAGGAAGCCTGTATGATACACTGTGCACCCGGATAAGATACGATGATCGTTGCTTCATCATCTACTTTTGGATAAATATGCGGCTTGAACTGCTGGGTGACTGCTGTTACACTTACTGGTTTTTCTCCCTTCATCATCAGTGTCATCAGGTTGGCCCCATAACAACCAAAATCCATCAATGCGCCACCCCCGTTCTGAACCGGATCAGTAAGCCAGTTGAAAAAATCATCAGAGACGCCTATTTCGCGCGGACCTTCATGACCGTCGTGAACAACCATCTTCCGGATTTTACCAGCAAAAGCTGTATCACTGAAGAGTTCGCTCGTCTTGTCTGTAGTAGGATACCAGGATGTTTCATAATTTGTTAGCACATGTATACCATGCTTCCCTGCAAGTGCAGCCATTTTCTCGGCATCGGCTACTGTTGTAGCCAATGGTTTTTCTACCATCACATGAATACGCCGCGGGGCACAGGCCTCCACAACAGAAAGATGCTGCAGGGTAGTTCCGAAAGAACTAACAGCTTCCGGTTTAACTTTATCAAGCATCACAGCAAGATCAGTATAAAAGAGGGAAGCGTCGAGTTTGAAGCGCTTCATCATCTTTTCTGCCAGTAACTTATCCGGCTCGTAGATGGCAACGAGCTGCGCCACTGCGTCATTTTTCCTTCCCAAAATCCAGGATACATGTCCGTGTGAAATACCTGCTACTGCAAGCCGTATTGGCTGGGCAGTTGCTTCACCTATAATTAGCGTGACAACCAGCAAAAAAAAGAATTTCTTCATATTGGCAAACTTTAGCTGAATTTACCGAATGATTCTCAAAAAACAGGGAATGGATGAAATATCCTTTTACCTGTAGACTTGTAATTTACTGCCAATCTATGCCAGGACTAATAAATCAACTTGTTAATCAACATGCAAACTTATTTAGGACGAGTCATTCACACGGAACGGGAGGGGTGGCGCCGCGAAGCGGTTGCTTGCCTACCGACAGGTAGGACGGGGTGGTTCACATTAAATTACCCTAAAAAGCATCATAAATATCCGTCCGGTAAGGCTTGCCCAGCATTCTGTAAAGGGCTTTTTTCCAGGGACCCAAGAAGCTTAGCCTGTCTTTAATCAGGTGAGTCGATCCCCAAAAAGCCCGACGGTAAAGATGTCCCTGTGAAGCTAAAATTTGAAGTGGCTGCTGATTACCCGGATTCACTCGGATCATGGACAATCCACCCCACATCTCCCGGTAAGTATCGTTATGCCAGAAAGAACCGGTGATATAATCCAGTTCTACATATTCAACAGCAGGATAATTTTTGTATGGAATAGTGCTGATACCTTTTCTGCACTGCGGATTGAAACTGTCGTGCAACAGGATCACAAAAGGATTTTTATGGGGGTAGGAAAGAATCGCATGGAGGTCTCGCTGCACCCCTGCACAGGTGTGGTCACCGTCAACCAGTATAAAATCAAGTTTCTTTCCCTCCTGGTCAATCCTGGCAAAAAGTTCATGAACCAGCTTATCCCCTTCACCAACAATAAAGTGAACATGGGGAAATTTAGGTTCCAGAAAATTTTTGGGTGCCGGG
>JBILSG010000145.1:0-6181 GCA_044372235.1 Chitinophagaceae bacterium | reverse complement strand
CCCCGGATGGAGCAGGTGTCCATTTCCAACCTCGCTCCCTGTTTTATGTGGAATGAGGAGCCAGTTGCAAGCTGTAAATCGGTCAGCATTTTTGTTACACCTGCACGCAGTTCAAAACCTCTGAAATTTATTCCCGTTTCCATAATGCCTGGGATGCTTATTGCACCGGAATCACCAGCAAATTCAATCAGCCTGCCCGTGCTGTCTGCAGTTACGGGGTTGATTTGCATGCGTCCGCCAACAGATAGCCGGCCTTTAAGGATGATCCTGGCCGTCATTGTTGATGTCAGTGCAGCGCTGTCGCCAATAACCAGGTCTCCACCGATGTTGAGGTCGCTGCTCCCTGTACCGCTGTAAGATTTTCTTCCGACCGAAGCCATAAAATGCAATGAGCCATACCGCCTGCCGGTCAGCGATACGGTATATCCCGCTGTGCCTGGCACATCAAAAGTAAATATTCCCCTGGCTGTGCTGCTGTCTGCCAGCAATTTGCCTGCCAGGTAAGCATTGCCACGGACGGTATTGTGTGTATACGTTCCTCCGTTTCTGATGGCCATTTTCCCATTTAATTCAATGGGATTGCCTGCAGGAGCTCCGGAGCTGTTGATGAGTTTTGTATGCGTGCCAATATCGAGTCCGGTTTCAGCTGAATGCAACCTAAGTGCCGGCACCCTGGTATTGTGGGCCGCAATTTGGAGGGTGTTGACAAAGCTTCCCGATGAACGCAGGGTAATGCTGTTCACATCTGCCGTATCCATCCCCATCCTGATCCATACCGGGGCATTAAAAATGGAGTTGTCTATCAGCACATCATCAGCGGCTTCAGGCACCCCATTGGGGTGCCAGTTGATTGGGTTATGCCAGAGGCTGTCTCCACCTTCACCATCCCATCTTTTTTGTGCCTGGCTGCTGCCAAGCAATGCTATCAACAAAAAAACGAAAACTGTCCGTCCACACATAACCACCCCCTGCTTTTCAGGCAAGTTATTAACAGGGATTTGGGATAAAAAGGTATTTTACACGTCTTTTTTCCGTTATTTTCACGACTTCTCGTAATCTTGCATCCTTATGATACCCATCATCAAAAAAGAGTGGCAGCAATACTTCAGCGGAATGCTAGGCTACCTCATCATCATCGTTTTTCTGCTGATTAGCGGACTGGTTGTTTTCATCCTGCCAGAAACTGGCATTCTGGATGGCGGTTATGCTACACTGGAACCATTTTTTTCCATTGCCCCGTATATCATGTTGTTTCTTATTCCAGCAGTAACGATGAAGAGTTTCAGTGATGAGTATAAAACCGGCACTTTCGAAGTGCTGCGCACTTCACCTGTCAGCATCCGGGATATAGTTACCGGAAAATACCTGGCTGGTTTGCTTGTGGTACTTTCAGCCCTCGCCTGCACACTGGTTTATGTGGCTTGCATTGCTTGGCTTTCAACCGACGGCATTGATACAGGCGGTATAGCGGGGTCTTACATCGGATTATTCCTGCTCTGTGCTGTGTATACGGCAATAGGTATCTTCACCAGTAGCATGCAGCAGAATTCAGTAGCCGCATTTCTGCTGAGTGCCCTGATTTGCTTTTCAGTTTATTCTCTTTTTTCATCCCTTGCAGCTGCACCTTTTCTTGGTCATAAAATCGGTTACTGGGTATCTATGGCAGGCATTGAAGTGCACTACCAGCAGATCAGTAAAGGTTATATCGATAGCAGGGATATCATCTATTTTTTAACGGTCATCGTCCTTTTTCTGCAACTGACCATCCTGAATGTAAAAAACCGATAGGCCATGAAAATGAAAAGAAAGGGTCTCCGCAGTATAATGCCGGTTTTGTTGTTTCTCCTGGCAGGCAATATAATATCCGTTTTCTGGCATACAGGCATTGACCTAACTGCTGAAAAAAGGTTCACACTCTCTCCGGCTACCCGGGAACTCGTTGCAGGTATTGATGCACCTATGACGCTTACAGTTTACCTGGAAGGTGATATTCCTGCCGGATTCAAAAAGCTGGCTGCCACTTCATCAGATATGTCCGCTGCCTTCAGATCCATAAGCAATGGCCGGTTCCAGGTAGTTTTTGAAAGACCCGGCGAGGGACTTGATGATTCTGCACGAACGCTTTTGTTTGATTCCCTCCAACGGATGGGCATCAATCCCACCAATGTCAAGGCACAGGCCCGGCAGGGAGAACAGTCTGAGGAGACACTTGTATTTCCTGGCGCCATACTTGCCAGTAACAGTGGCAGCAGGGGTATTGATTTTTTAGAGGGACAGAGTAACCTGAACGGACTGGAATCGCTGAATAATGCAGAAGCCCTGATGGAATATAAACTTGCCAAAGCAATCGTGATGTTGCAACGCAAGACTGTTCCATTGATTGGATACCTCACTGGCAATGGCGAGCCGCTGGATTACCGGGCATACGACCTAATTGAAAATGTTCTCCGCAAGGAACATGCCTTCAGTATATTGCCCATAGACAGTGTACCCTTTGTGCCCGATGAATTTACCGCGATAGTTATTGCTAAACCCATGCAGGCATTCTCGCCTGAGCAGAGGCTCAAAATTGATCAGTTCATCATGCATGGCGGTAAAGTATTGTGGGCACTAGACAACCTCTATGCCAGTATGGACAGCCTGCAGCGCAGCAGTGGATCATTTGTGGCTTTTGACCTCGGATTGGAACTGGATGAACAGTTGTTCAAATATGGTGTACGCATCAACCGGGACCTGGTCCAGGATCTTGAATGCGATAAGGTGCCTTCCGTGATTGGCAGTGTAGGCGATAAGCCACAGATTGAACTCCTGCCATGGCCCTACGCGCCGTTGTTACGCAATACAACACCTCATGTTATTTCACGTAACCTGGATCATGTGTCATCCAGTTTTCCGCAATCCATTGATACCATCAGTGCACCCGGCATCAGCAAACATGTTCTGCTTTCCTCTTCGCCCTATGGCAGAAAGCTGTCGTCTCCTGCATTGGTAGAATGGAAAAGCATCCGTACAGAAGAAGATCTGAAAAACTTCAATCAGGCAAACATACCTGTTGCGGTACTTTTGGAAGGCCGGTTCACTTCGCCATTTGCCAACAGGATGTCTGCAGTAGATCTGGCCAATATGGAGCAGGTTTTCAATCGTCCCTTTTTACCAGCTTCTGCAGCTCCAAACAGCATGATTGTAATTGCTGATGGAGATATCCTGCTCAATCCCGTGAGTCAGGAAGATGGTCCGCTTGCCATGGGCATGAATAACTACACCCGCCAGTCTTATGCCAACCGTGATTTCATCAGCAACTGTATGTTTTACCTCACTGGAGGAGCTGCGGTAATGGAAGCCAGGGGGAAAGAATACAGGCTGAGGTTGTTGGATAAAGAAGCTTTGGAAAAGAACAAAGGTTTCTGGCAGGCTTTTGCCCTGTTGATACCCATGGTGTTGCCTTTTTTATTCCTCCTGGCCAACAGCTGGATCCGGAAAAGGAAATATGCCAGGTCTTTCTGAGTAGAGCCTCACTTATTGATTATCTTTGATTTTTCTAAATATTTTGTGGACCATGACTGTTGACCAGATAACTTACCTGACATTCGGCATTGTATTGATTGTAGCCCTGGCACTCGATTTGGGATTGATGAGCAAGAAGAATGAGGCGATAACCATGAAGAAGGCCATGTGGCAAACTATATTCTGGGTAGTTCTGAGTGTGGCATTCTGTGTATTTCTCTGGTTTGAGAAGACACCGTTGGTGGCTACAAAGTATTTCACTGCCTACCTCATGGAATGGTCGCTTAGCATCGATAACATTTTTGTGTTCATTCTCATCTTCACTTTTTTTAAAGTGGAAGCCTCTGATGCAGGCAGAGCCTTACTCGTGGGCATCCTGCTTGCCATTGTATTCAGGATCATTTTTATAGCATTGGGTATAGAACTCATCAATAAATTTCACTGGATCTTGTATGTTTTCGGTTTCTTTCTGGTATATACTGGGTATACATTATTCGTTAAAAAGGATGAAGCAGAATTTGATCCTGCAGAAACGAAAGTGTATAAGATTATCAATAAATTTTTCAGGATCAGCGCACTGGAGCCCAAAGGCCGTTATTTCCTTACGCTGCACGGCAAAATATATTTTACCAGTCTCGCTGTAGTGGTGCTAATGCTGGCAGCTGTGGATATTGCATTTGCCTTGGATTCCATCCCCACGGTTGTTTCGCTGGTGCGGGAAAAAGCCAATGCTCCATTTACGCCTGATGATATCCTGGTTATCTATTCATCAAATATTTTTGCTGTTCTCGGACTCCGTTCACTGTTCTTTTTACTGAAAGGTGCCGTGGACAAATTTGATTACCTGCAGCAGGGTATTGCCATTGTGTTGATTTTTATTGGCATCAAAATGCTCATCGAATACTTTGGTATTCACATCAACATTATGATTTCACTGGCTGTTATTTTGGCCTGCCTTGCGGGTTCAATTCTTTATTCCATCCGCAACCAGCGGAAAAAGGCAGTTGCCCATGAATAAAAAATAATGGAATACGCTGCAGCTGATATTGCACGCATGTCAGATTCCCGGTTGATGGGTTATCAGCCTGCTTTGGGAATCGTGCAATACCTCCTCACAGACAGTAGGAAACTTACTTTTCCGGATAGCACATTGTTTTTTGCCATCAGAACCCGCCAGGGAGATGGACATGATTATATTCCTGAACTGTACAGACAGGGAGTCAGACATTTCATGGTTTCCCTTTTGCCAGATACAACAGAATACCCGGGGGCTTCATTTTACCATAAATCAGACGTTGTTGTTGGGTTACAGTTACTAGCCATGAACCACCGACTGCAGTTTTCCATACCTGTTGTTGGTATCACCGGCAGCAACGGGAAAACCATTGTCAAAGAGTGGCTCAATGCCTTGCTCCAGCATAAACTGAATATCGTAAGGAGTCCGCGCAGCTTTAACTCACAAATTGGAGTGCCACTGAGCGTCTGGGAATTGCAGGAGCAACATGAGTTGGCCATTTTTGAAGCAGGCATCTCACGTCCTGATGAAATGTATTTGCTTGAGCAGGTGGTAAAGCCAACGATTGGCGTGATTACAAATCTTGGGGCTGCGCACAGTGAGGGATTTGAAAGTCATGACCATAAGCTACAGGAAAAGCTGTTGCTGTTTAATCATGTGCACTGCCTCGTTTATTGCATGGATCATGATTTGATACATGAGTCGCTCAAAAGGGCAGGTCCGGATTACCCTGATCGCAGGCTTGTTTCCTGGGGTAGAAAAGCAGGAGCCGATTTGGTTTTAAAAAGTATAGTGCCGGCAAACTCAGGAAGCCTGCTGGAGGTGCAAGCTGGACAAAAAAACTATCGGTTTGAAATTCCTTTCAGGGATGCAGCCGCCATCGAAAATGCGATGCATTGTTTTGCTTTGGCTTATGTGCTGGGCCTGCAGTATGACGTAATTGCTTACATGCCGTTGCTTCCTCCACTAGCCATGCGGCTCGAAATCAAAGAAGGACAGCATGGATGTACATTGATTAACGACAGCTACAATGCTGACCTCAGTGGCATGTTTACGGCCATCGATTTTTTAAGCCTGCAAGATGGTTCTAGAAAGCGCACAGTTATGCTGTCTGATATATCCGGACTATCTGAAAATGTTGCATCGGCATACGAACAGCTCGCAGCTTACCTGGAGCGGCATCAGGTGAAAAAACTTTATGGTGCAGGTCTGGTGATCAGCGCACATGCAGGTTGTTTCAGCTCCCGCATGGAAGCCCATTTTTTCCCGGATTCAATGGCGCTGATGGCCTATTTATCGCATGTTTCATTCACCCGGGAAATTATCCTGATTAAAGGGGGGCGCCATTTTCATTTTGAAAAGATCAGCAGCATGCTGGAGCATAAAATACACCAGACCAGGCTGGAAGTGAGTCTATCCGGTATTGCACAAAACTTTCAGTCATACAGGAAGTCCCTGCCACCTGAAACTGCCATGATGGTGATGGTTAAAGCTTTTTCTTACGGGGCTGGCAGTGTAGAGATTGCCCGCCTGCTGCAGTTCTACCATGCAGATTACATTGCAGTAGCTTATGTGGACGAAGGTGCTGAATTGCGAAACGCCGGTATTCACCTGCCTGTTATGGTTATGAATACCGAACCGCAGGCCTTTGCCACCCTTGTG
>JBILSG010000144.1:0-6186 GCA_044372235.1 Chitinophagaceae bacterium | reverse complement strand
AGTGATATTGCCGAAAAAATAGAAGCTGTTAAGGAAAACTTCAATGAATTTGATCAACAACTGCTCTTTCCGGAAATCGATTCGGTAATACCTGAAATTAATCACGCTAATTTCATAGCCAGTCACCTCAAACAACCACCTTTTTTTATCAGGGTTAGACCCGGAAATAAATCAAAATTCCAAAGGCTTTTAAAGGAGAATAAGTTTCCTGGGGAATGGGTGGATGAAAATGCGATTTGTATTGAAAGTACAGTAAAATTACCAGATGACATTTTGCCGGATAAGGATTTTGTTATCCAGGACATAAGCTCACAAAAGACTTTTGACATCATAAATGATCTCCCGATACCTGTTGAAACTATATGGGATGTTTGTGCCGGAAGCGGAGGTAAAACATTGATGGCAGCTGACTATTTCCCTGCTGCAAGGATTTATGCTTCAGATATTCGTGAAGAAATTCTAGATGAATTGCATCGCCGTGCAAACATTGCAGGAATAAAAAAGATTAAACTTTTTTGTACTGATCTTGAACACCCCATGTCGTCTGCAGTTGTAAGGTCTAATCTGCCAGCAACAGGTGTTGATCTCATCATTGCAGATGTTCCTTGTACCGGTTCCGGGACTTGGGTAAGAAGTCCCGAATGGTTGCATGAGATGGATGCTGAAACAATCGATCTGTACCAAAGACGTCAAATTGCAATTGTGGAAAAGCTTCCTCAACATTTAAAAAAAGGCGGATACTTGCTTTACGTTACATGTTCAGTTTATGAACAGGAAAACACTGGTGTTGTTGATTTTTTAGCACAAAATTCACCACTTAAGCTGGTTGGCAAAAATATGTTAGCAGGAGATTTACAAGGTGGTGATTTTCTCTTTTCTGCACTTTTTACTTTACCAATTTGAGACTACCTGTTCCTGCCTCATCAGAATAGGTAATGATGTATGAGCCTGCCTTTAAAATGTCAAGATTTTCCCAATCAAATACATAGATTTCATTGGTAATTACTTGTTTGGACTCGGTTAAGATTAATCTACCCGACATGTCCGTCAACCTAATTACAATTTTACCACTAGCAGGTGCTTTGTAAATCAGTTTTATGCTGCTTTCAAATGGATTGGGAAAAGCCTTTAAACGTACATCTGTTAATAAGGTGGCTGCATTTTTTTTGATTCTTTCAATTTCCAATATGCCATAAGCTTTTTGCATATTGGGTAATCCATAACCTGATCGGAAATCAGGATTTGAAAATAGGTCTCCACTTTTTTTTACAGCCTCAATAATCTTATCATTACGCATTTCAGGAAAGGCTTGCCACAGACAGGCGATTAAGCCTGCAATATTTGGATTTGAAAAGGATGTGCCATTGCCACTTGCAGGTAAGCCACTGGCATTGATTAATGCTGTTCCCCATCCTACAGATACTATATCTGGCTTAACACGCTGATCAAATGTTGGCCCATAACTTGAAAACGGAGCCACCTGTCTGGTTATATTTACCGCACCTACTGCAAGAACATGTTCGCCGTCTGCAGGTGCTCCGATGAATTTCCAGTTGTTTGTGCCTGAATTTCCGGCACTATTCATGACCAGGATACCCTTTCTGGATGCAAACTCAGCGCCACGGGTTACAATAGTATTTTTTCCATTCATGTCACCATAGACATAGTTGAATGCGGGATCATCAAACGTAGTATATCCTAGTGAAGAACTGATTATATCAATGCCCAAACTGTCTGCCCTTTCTGCAGCCGCCAGCCAGTTCTGTTCTTCAACAGGAAATTCAGTTTTAACATCTTCTGTTCTGAACAAATAATAATCAGCCTCAGGAGCCGAGCCTACAAAAATCCCTGGTAAATTGGCTGCAAGTATGGAAAAACAATACATGCCATGCGGATCATCTTCCTGGACCTGATTATTGTTATCAACGAAGTCCCATGTGCCTTTTATCCTCCCTGAGTTGCGAACAGAGTCAAATGCTTTAATTGAATGATAGTTGAAAAATCCCCCATCCAACACGGCAATACTTACATTTTGTCCTTTAAACCCCAGGTTATGGAGATATTCTCCTTCATGGATTTGAATCTGTTTGCCGGAGTTGCCGTATTGTAAAGAATTGACATGAGTGTTTATCGTTTCAGCTGCCTTATTTAAGTCTGTGATTTCCTCTATGAATTTCGGTATTGCTTGTTGTGCAGGTTTAAATGCAACAGCCTGTCTTTTTTTTACAAATGGAAAAGAGTTGATTTTAAAGAGGGCCTGTTGATCTGTTGTCTGAATCAATACCTGATTCAGCCATTTTGAAGTATTGATTAAAGTGACTTTTCCTGCGAGCAATATACTGTCAAGGTAAATTTTTGAAACAGGAAGATCGGTACTGTCAAGGCTAATATTGAACTTGGTTCTTTTGGCTATACTTTTTGGGGATAGAAATGTAGATGGATTAGAGAGCTGATGTGGAGTTCCTTTTTTGTCAGTAAGAGAGATGATATACCTTGAGTATTGTGAAAAAGCATGTGTTTGCAGGAAAATGAGAATGACAAATAATGCAGTTTTCATGTGTTAATTATGACTTATGATCGTATACTTTAAACCAAAACTACCTGCTTCATAATATCCTGTGTTGTTGTTACTGTTGGGTGGTTGCCAGATTTCATGATAAATCTCCTTGAAAATGAGACCAATCTGTTTTGCATAAACTTCCTTTGCATAATTGATCTCGAAATAAAAACTTTTATTGGCCGGATTGCCAATGGTATCATTTTGCTGCAATACAGTTATGCAATCAGGAAAGTTTTTGTTATTGTAATTAGATGGAGTTCCAACATTCATATAAGTATAGTTCCAATTGTCGAGGTATAATAATGCAGGATTACCACTTGTATTGATTTTGGCATTGCCTTTCCATTTGGTTGCTGCTATAACCGGACTAACAAGCTTAATGTATCGCTGGTTATCCTCCACTACTTCGATAGCTTCATTGGATTGTGCAACCAGATATGTTTTGATCGGAAACCATTTAGTTGTGTCATCTTTTTGACGGCATGATCTTGTTATTTTGAATGTTAACCTTCCAGTATTATCTATACTGCCACTATCTGCAGCCTCTCGGATAATTGAAGTATTAATTTGCTTTTTTGTTCCGAGGTTCAGGTAAACCGTTGAATCAAGTTGGTATATGATATATTTACCTTTATTTAATGGAAAATACGTTGAAGCTGGTGTAAATGAAAGGGATTCTGTTTCCTTCTCACAGGAAATAAGCATGATTAGGGATATAAATAATATAAAAATCCTGTAATGCATCAGTTTGTTCTTTGTATAATGCCTCCCCCAATTACATCATCACCTTCATAGAATACAGCTGATTGTCCGGGTGCTATACCTTTAGCAGCGTCATAAAAGGTAACGCCAATTCCTTCTGCTTTGGTATGCAGTGTTCCATTACTACCGAAATCTTTGTATCGGATACGTATTACAGCATCCATACCATCCTGAATTCCTTCATATTTTATGAAATTTAATTTACCCACAAGCATTTCTTTTTGCAGTAAATCTTCTTCATCCCCAAGGGTAACCGTGTTTGTTACCGGATTGATGGACGTAACGAAAACTGGTTTTCCCATAGCTATATCCAATCCCTTACGCTGGCCAATTGTATAAAAGGGGTATCCTTTGTGTTTGCCCAGAATTTTTCCCGACTTGTCTATAAAATTCCCACCATTTACGATGGTTTCAAGTCCTTCTACATTTCTTTTTAAAAACCCCCGGTAGTCATTATCCGGAACAAAACAGATTTCATAGCTTTCATTTTTTTTGGCCAGTTCAGGATAGCCAAAATCATGAGCCATTTGCCTGATGGCGGTTTTTCGGAATTTTCCCAGTGGTAAAATGGTCCTGCTTAATAAATCCTGTTGCAAGCCCCAAAGTACATAGCTTTGATCTTTGGTCTCATCCAAGCCTTTACTGATGACAAATCTCTCATTATCGTGTTGCCTGATATTAGCGTAATGACCAGTGGCAATAAATGCACAATCCATGGCATCTGCTCTCTTCAGAAGGGCCCTCCACTTAATATGTGTATTACACATAACACAGGGATTAGGAGTTCTTCCGGCAAGGTATTCTTCAATAAAATTGTCAACTACAAAATCACCAAATTCATCCCGAATATCCAGTATATAATGGGGGAAACCATGCTGCACTGCGGCTGCACGGGCGTCATTAAATGAATCAATGTTACAGCAACCTGTTTCTTTCTTACTGCCACCGGAAGTTGCGTAATCCCAGGTTTTCATGGTTATCCCAATAACCTCATAGCCTTCCTCGTGCAACATCAATGCTGCCACAGTGCTGTCAATTCCACCACTCATTGCCACCAATACCTTACCGTGCCTGCTCATTTTTTTATGTAAAGTTAAGGAAAGGGGGAGCGTCTGCCATCAATTAGTCTATCAGGTTGTTTTTTACTGCATAAAAAACCAGTCCGGCAGTATTCTTTAAGCCAAATCTCTCCATAAGTCTGTCTTTGATAGATTCAACTGTTCTGGCAGATATTTCCATTTTTTGTGCAATCTCTGAAGCTGTAAATTCTAGGCATAGTAGCCTGATTACTTCCTTTTCCTTGTCTGAAATATTAATTTCAGTGTTGAGTGATGGAATTGTTTTGTTTTTGGCGGATTTTTTGAGTAGCACCCTGTTTACAAAATTATTCAGGTAATATCCCCGTGCCATAACTTCCATAATGGCTTTTTTAATTTCTGCGGGGTCAGCATTTTTAAGGAGATAACCGTTGGCCCCGTTTTCCATGAGGTGACTAACAAACCTTTCATCTTCATACATGGTTAGTATAAGAATCCTGATATTAGGAAATCTTTTGCTGATCTCTTTTGTTGTTTCAATACCATCTTTCCCGGGCATTCTGAGGTCAAGGAGAACTATATCAGGTTGTTCGCCTTGTAATTTTTCAAGAAGGTCTTCACCATTTTCGGCTTCAAAAATGAAGGAGATATTCGTGTATGGCCTGAGTGAAAGAATTACACCTTTTCTGAAGATCTTGTGATCGTCAGCTATGCCAACGGTAATGTTGCTCATGCGGAAGGTTTAGTTCAAATGACGCAACAAATATACGTTTTCAGGCATTTACAGCATTCTGAAGTGGGATTTCTATCGTTACTTTAAAGAAAGTTTGTGAATTATCCTTTTCAAATTTGATTTGCCCATCCAATACTTTGATTCGACTTTGAATATTCTTCAGTCCAAGTCCTATCGAACTTTTATTCATTTTTTCAAAATCTTCCTGATTTATTCCTTTTCCATCATGGTGGAAGCGGATATAAAAATTTCCTTCATTGATATTTTGGGTGATGTGAATGAAACTGGCATTGCTATGTTTCAGTACATTGTTTACAAGTTCTTGAGTAACCCTGAATAGCAGTAATTCTTTCTGAGGTTGAAGCCGCTCACGGTAATCATGAAAGCGGCAATTGGCATTGATGGCACCCGAACCACTTATCTTCTGAAATAAGTCGTTCACAGCTGATTCAAGTCCGAAGTTTTTCAGGGTAGGGGGCATCAGGCTGTGAGAGATATTTCTAATCAGTTGAATGGTATCATCAATGATGTTTTTGGCATTGTTAATGCTTTGCAGTTGGGTTGAAATATCCTGATGAACCAGGTTGTCATTGAGGTAGAGGCGGGCAGTAGCCAGCAGTGGACCAGCATCATCATGCAGGTCAGCGGCAATGCGCTGCCTTTCTTCTTCCTGCCAGCGAATGGACGCATTGAGAAGAATTTGTTGCTGTTGCTCCTCCATTACCTGAAGCTGTTGCTGGTATTTAATCACTTTCCGTTGATGAAAAACGATGAATGCTACCAGGCCAACAGCCAATACTAGCATTCCTAAGGTTCCCAGAAGGAGCACGTACGATACGTTAGATGCAGCGAATATAATTAACGGGTGCATTTAAATTTTTTGAAAAGTCCTGTTGTTTTGAGTTTCAGTTTTTCTGCTGGCTAATATGCCAACACTCATCAGTAATGTCATCAGGATTTTGGAAATAGCTACAATATAATCATAGAGTGTGGAAAATTCTTCGTTTTCAAAATTATTTTGTGATAGAATGAAAAGAAAGAAAGTTCCGGCAAAGAATAATATAAGACTAAATGCAAATAAAACCGGGAATGAA
>JBILSG010000007.1:0-19548 GCA_044372235.1 Chitinophagaceae bacterium | reverse complement strand
TCAGAATATGAAAAAGTCATTTATATACCTTCTTTCCTGCCTTGCAATTGGTACAACCTTGCAGGCTCAGGAATCAGTTTATCCCGCCAAGAAACAGGATGGTCCGGTTTACATTTTGAATGGGACAGTGCATGTTGGTAACGGCCAGGTGCTGAACAATACTTCCATCGAAATTAAAGATGGAAAAATAACAGCTATCGGCGCTAATATCACTCCTGCTGCAGGTTCCACTGTTGCCGATGCAAAAGGGAAACATGTCTATCCAGGTTTAATCCTTGCCAATTCCAACCTCGGACTGGTGGAAATCAGCACCGTTCGTGCAACAGCAGATGCCGTTGAAATCGGAGAATACAACCCTTCCGTGCGTTCAATCGTTGCCTACAACACAGATTCCAAAGTGATCAATACCCTGAAGGCCAATGGCATAACCCATGCCAGTATCGTTCCACAGGGAGGTACCATCAGCGGTTCTTCTTCAATTGTTCAGCTTGATGCCTGGAACTGGGAAGATGCAACCTATGCAGGAGACAACGGCATTCACCTCAACCTGCCAAGCTTGTACAACAGACCCAATCCTTATGCAGCATTCATGGGCATGCGTGAACCACAAGGCGATCCGGTAAAACGTGGACTGGATCAGATAGAGGAAATCAAGCAGTTTCTGCGTGCAGCCAAAGCCTATGCTGCTGAAGCGTCTCACGTAGCTACCAACCTCAAGTTTGAATCGGTACAGGGACTCTTCTCTAAAAAACAGAAGCTTTTCATCCACTGCGATGTAGTGCGTGAAATTCTGGCGGCAATCGATTTCAAAACAGAATTCGGATTCGATATCGTGCTCGTTGGCGCATCAGAAAGTGTTCAGGTTGCCGACCTGCTGAAACAAAATGGTATTCCTGTTATCCTCAGTCAGATGCATGCCCTGCCTACACTGGCCGATGATGGAGTAGACCTGCCTTACCAAACACCTGCCTTGCTGCAAAAAGCCGGCGTATTGTTCGCCATCAATGATGAAGATGGTCAGCACCGCGGAAAGAACCTGCCCTACAATGCGGGAACTGCCGTTGCCTATGGCTTAACTAAAGAACAGGCACTTTCAGCCATTACACTGAATGCTGCTAAAATTCTGGGTATTGCAGACAAAACAGGTTCATTAGAAACCGGTAAAGATGCCAATATTGTTATCAGTGAAGGAGATATCCTCGATATGCGTTCAAGCCATATCACCCTGGTGATGATTGGTGGCAGGATTGTAAGCCTGACGGATAAGCACAAACAGTTGTATGACCGTTATGTCTATAAATATGGATTGAAATAACTAGTTGAGCGATTTAAGTTGAGAGTTTGAAAATAATTCCCAAACTCTCAACTTATTTATCCTGCCTTAAGAGGTTCAACTTTAATATCCCCTGACGTCTCGTTTTTCCATGAAGTTGATGAAAGCCCTGTTAACGACCTTGTTACCGCCCGGTGTGGGATAATTTCCGGTAAAATACCAGTCGCCCTTGTTTCCGGGGCAGGCGTCATGAAGGTCCTCGATGGTTTGGTAAATCACCTCCACGGGGACCTTTACTTCTTTAGGGGTAATCAGTTCAGCAATCTTGGCAGAAATCTCCTGGGGACTAAATCCGGCATAAACGAGCCGTACAACATTTTCTGTGTGGAGCTGACCAGCCTCTTCCAGGCTTTTACAGCGTGTATATAATTCATCGAGCAAGCCAAGCTGATTTCTGTCCTGTAATAGGGCAAGTGCGGCTTTGAAAGCAATGAAATCACCAATCTTGCTCATGTCAATGCCATAGCAATCAGGATACCTGATTTGAGGTGCGGAAGAAATAATGATTATTTTTTTCGGATCAAGCCGAGACAGCATCCTTACTATACTTTCTTTCAGGGTTGTACCCCTTACAATCGAATCATCAATCATTACAAGCGTATCCACGCCTTTTTGAACAGTTCCATAGGTAATGTCATACACATGTTGAACCATTTCAGACCGGTTGGCATCCTCAGTAATGAAGGTCCGCATCTTAACATCTTTGATAGCTACCTTCTCTACCCGGATCTTGCGGTTGATCATCTCCTCCAGCTTCTCCGGATCAATTTCATTACCCCAGGCTGCTATACGCTGGAATTTTATCTGATTGAGGTAATCTTCCATCCCTTTGAGCAGGCCGTAAAAGGCAACCTCAGCTGTATTGGGAATGAATGAGAATATGGTGTGCTTTAAATCATTATTTATCGCCTTCAACACATTGGTACTTAACCTGTAACCCAATCCAATGCGTTCGCGGTAGATCTTTTCATCGCTGCCTCTTGAAAAATATATCCTTTCAAAGCTGCATGCCTTTCGCTCTTTTGGCTCCAGCACCTGTTCAATAGACCAGCTGCCATCACTTTTAACAATCAATGCCTGACCGGGCATCAATTCCTTTACATCGTGTTCACCTACATGAAAAGTTGTTCTGATGGCAGCTCGCTCTGAAGCCGCAACAATAACATCTTCACTGATATAATAGTAGGAGGGACGGATACCATGTGCATCTCTTACAACAAAGGCGTCGCCGTTACCGATCAAGCCACTCACATTATAACCACCGTCGAACTGACTGAATGCCTGCCGCAGTACTTCCGCCACAGACATGTTACCTGGATTCGCTTCATCTGCCTTCACAATGAAGTGATGAACAACTTCCATCATTGCAGCCAGGTCACTTTGCCTTTGAAAATCACCCGGATCAATATTCACCAATTTGAATAAATCTTCTGTATTGACCAGGTTAAAATTTCCTGCCAAGGCCAGGTTTCTGGCTGGAATGATATCTTTTTTGATGAATGGGTGACAGAATTCTGCATTGTTTTTACCCTGTGTGCCATAACGCAGATGTCCGAGCAACAGCTCACCCATAAAATTGAGGTGACCCTTCATGAGTCCCGGATGTTTCCTGATTTCAGGCTGATAACGCTCGAGTTCGTTGATCTCCTTGCCTACCTGTGCAAAAATATCAGCTATTGCCTGAGGGGCAACACTTCTGAGGCGCTGCATGAACGGATATCCAGGTTCTGCATGCAATTTAACGGCAGCAATACCGGCGCCGTCCTGACCACGGTTGTGCTGCTTCTCCATCAGCAGGTAGAGTTTATTCAGTCCGTAAAGGGCTGTTCCATATTGCTGCTGATAATGGGAAAATGGCTTTAACAACCTGATGAATGCGAGGCCGCATTCATGTTTTATGGGATCACTCATAGCATCTACTTGCTTACGTAATTCGGGAAGGCAGTCCTTAAAGATTCACACTGCTGATAGTCTTTATCTACCATTACATAATAGGTAGGCAACTTGCCCTGAAACCACTTTTCTACAGTGCGTTCCTTTTTCTCAGCCAGTGCCCTTTGTGCAACGCGGTCATAATCGTCACGGAGATTTTCCCTGTGAGGTTCTGTTCTGTTTTGCAAAAAAACTATTCTTACGGCCTGCTTTTCCTGTTCGTCCTTATAAACCATAGGAGCTGAAAACTCACCTACTTTGATTTTGTCGAGATAGGGAATCAGGTTTTTATCGAGTTCATCGATGGTGACAAAGTTTCCTCCCTGTCCGCTCATGATTCCACCGGTAAATTTACTGTTCTGATCATCACTGAATTTATCAACGGCTTCACCAAAAGACAAAGCCCCTTCCACCAATTTGGTTCGTACAGAGTCAAGTTTGTTTTTTGCAACATCAATATCCTCATCCAAAATTTGTGGAACACGAAGAATATGTCTGATGACAGCATCATCGCCATTTCTGCTTACCATCTGAATGATGTGGTATCCGAATTTGGATTTGATTATGGGAGAAATCTGTCCTTCCTTAAGCCTGAAAGCAGCATTCTTAAAGTCCGGATCCCAATCTTTTTGTGCTTTGTTGATTTCATAGCGACCACCATTCTGCTTGCTGCCAGGATCTTCTGAGTACAGCCTCGCCATGGTTTCAAAAGTCTTCATCCCAGACTCAATCTGTCTGCGGTAATCAGCCAACTCATCCTGCGCAAATTTCTCCAACTCACGACCAGGTTTTGGGTGCATTACTATTTGCCCGATGACCAGTTCAGTCTCATAAAAAGGAAGACTGTCTTTGGGTATTCTGCTGTGGTAATCCTTTACCTCGTTGGGTGTAATCTTAACATATTCAACAATTTTCTCGCGCATGGATTTAGCCAGTCTGCCTTCACGGATAGACTTCCTGAAATCCTCTTTTACCTGGTATATTGTTCTTCCGGCAATCTGCTCAAACGCTTCCTTACCGCCATACTGCATGATAAAATAACGGATCCTCTGATCAAGCTCGGCTTCAACTTCTTCATCTGAAACAGGCAATGAATCTTTTTCAGCCTGCAGGATGAGCGCCTTATCCTGCATCATCCTTTCCAGGATGAAACAATCTGCATTCTCAGGCACTTCACTGCCTCCGCGCTTCATATCATCGATATAGTTTACCAGATCACTGCGAAGCACAATTTTATCACCTACTATGGCTACAATTTTATCTGCAAGCAACCTCGCAGATTGCGCAGTTGCAACCTGTGCAACTGTTAGCATGAAAGCAAAAAACAGTAATTTTTTCATAAACATATTCAAGTGCACAATTTAACACCATTAAGGTTAATGAATAGTTATACCTCAACTCTCAACTCTAAACCCTCAACTCTACAATGTCCGCTTCACTTCAGTTTCCTCGAAGGCTTCAATCACATCACCCACTCGGATATCACTGTAATTCTTAACGGTAAGTCCGCATTCCATACCTGCACTCACATCCTTGGCGTCATCCTTGTAACGTTTCAGGCTGCCCAGTTCTGCACTTTGTCCCTCACCTCTTGGATACTCCACAATACCATCACGGATAACCCTGATTTTGCTGTTCCGGCTGATCTTACCATCACGCACATAACATCCTGCCACGGTAGCTTTGTCGAACTTGTATACTTCCCTGATCTCCACATTGGCCACGATTTTCTCTTCCACTTTTGGTTCGAGTAATCCTTCCATCGCACTCTTGATTTCTTCGATGGCGTTGTAAATGATGGAGTAAAGTTTGATCTGAACACCTTCATTTTCAGCAATCTTATTAGCCTGCATGGATGGGCGAACATTGAAACCAACAATGATGGCATCAGATGCTGTTGCGAGCAACACATCACTCTCCGTGATTTGTCCCACTGCCTTGTGTACCACCTTAATGGCCACCTCTGCCGTAGACAATTTCTGCAAGGAATCACTCAATGCTTCTACTGAACCATCCACGTCACCTTTGATGATGATATTAAGTTCTTTGAAGTTACCCAGTGCAAGTCTGCGGCCAATTTCATCCAGTGTAATATGCTTCTTGGTACGGATACCCTGCTCACGCATGATCTGTGCCCTTCTTCCTGCAATTTCCTTAGCCTCTGATTCGTCCTGATAAACCTTGAATTTCTCACCTGCCTGAGGAGCACCATTCAATCCGAGAATCAACACCGGTGACGAAGGAGGGATAACATCCACACGTTTGTTCCGCTCATTCATCATGGCTTTGACACGACCGTAATGCTGACCGCTCACCACAAGATCTCCCTGTTGGAGGGTTCCGTTCTGTACCAGGATAGTGGCTACATAACCACGTCCTTTATCGAGTGTAGCTTCAATAACCGTTCCACTGGCATCCTTATCCGGATTGGCTTTGAGGTCAAGCAATTCAGCTTCAAGCAATATCTTTTCAAGGAGCTTGTCTACATTCAGACCTGATTTGGCGGCAATCTCCTGACTCTGGTATTTACCTCCCCACTCTTCAACCAGGATATTCATCTGGGAGAGCTGTTCGTAAATCTTCTGAGAATTAGCGCCGTCTTTATCGATTTTATTGATTGCGAAAATCATCGGAACGCCGGCTGCCTGAGCATGGCTTATGGCTTCTTTGGTCTGAGGCATCACTGCATCATCCGCTGCAACAACAATAATGGCAAGGTCTGTTACCTTGGCACCACGGGCACGCATCGCTGTAAAGGCTTCGTGACCTGGCGTATCCAAGAAGGTGATGGATTTACCACCCGGCACTTCCACATGATAGGCTCCGATGTGTTGTGTAATACCTCCTGCTTCTCCGGCTACCACATTGGCATTGCGGATATAGTCGAGCAAAGATGTTTTACCATGGTCAACGTGACCCATGATGGTAACGATGGGGGCACGCGGACTAAGATTCTCCGGTGCATCTTCATCATCCTCTTCCTCCATCTCCATCTGCTTCTCCATGTCTATGAACTCAACTTCATAGCCAAACTCACCTGCCACGAGTTCTATCACTTCAGCATCAAGACGCTGGTTGATAGATACCATGATACCCAGACTCATACATTTGCCGATGATTTCAGCAAAGTTAACGTCGAGGAGACTGGCGAGCTCACTCACACTGATGAATTCTGTTACCTGTATTTTGTTATCCAGATCACCTTCTGATCCGGCTTCCATCTCTTCACGCTTCAGCCTGCGCAACTTAGATTTGGTAATCTTTGCTTTTGAGCCACCGCCGCCTGAGAGTTTGGCCTGTGTTTCCTTGATCTTATTCTGGATCTCTTTTTCGTCAATTTCTTTTACCTCTCCTCTCCTGATTACTTTGGGTGCACCCGGACGAGGGGTTGTTGTGCGTTGGGGAGCAGCAGGCGCTCCTTTCTGGATGGAAGGCTTCTGTCTTTCAGGCTCCTTCTTCTCAATAGGTATACGTTTACGCTTACGCTTTTCATCGGCACCCCTGCTTCTGTCATCCAGTTCAGGTTTCAATTCGATTTTACCGATGATTTTTGGTCCTTCCAGTTCCGGTGCCTCAATTTTAACAATCTCTGCTTCCGGAGCTTTAGGCGCCTCTCTTACTTCCGGCGCCTTAGGTGTAACCGGCGGTGGTGGAGCTTGCTGTGCAGGTTTTTCCTGAACAACAGGCTTAACAGCCGGTTGAGATATAACAGGTTTCGGAGGTGGGGTTGTCCGCTTAGGTCGGGTGCTGGATTCTATAGCATCCAGGTCTATTTTATCCAGGATCTTTGGTCCGTTTAATTCAGGTGCCTCAATTTTAAGCACATTGATTTCAGGAGTTTGTGCTTCCTGAAGGGGTGCAGCAGGTGCCTCTTCAACCACTTCTTCAACAGCCGGTTCAGGAACAGGCGCTTCTTCAACAGGTTCCGGCTCTGTTTCAGGTTCGGGCTCTGGCAATGGAGCTGAAACTGGTTCAGGCTCTGCTACAGGCACAACAAGTTCTTCTGCCTTGGGCACTTCAGGAACAGGAGCTGGGGCGGGTGCCACTTCAACTTTCTTACGGGCATCCTTTCTGAAATGGATTTCTTCCTCGTCCTTCTTTCTTTTGGTCTCTGCGAGTGACCCCTTTGGAATTTCAATGGCGTCGCTTTTTGCTTTCGCAGCTTTATCCGATGAAAACTCCTGTTGCAGTGCATGATACATCTCTTCCGTCAGTTTTGATGTCGGTTTGAGATCATCCTTGCTGAATCCTTTGCCCGCCAGGAAGTCAACAAGCGTATCCTTGCCTATGTTGAACTCCTTGGCCGCAGCCATTAACCTGGGTGTGTTTAATTCTGACATTTATCCTCCTTACGCTTTTTTGCCTGTTCCTTTAACTTAACCGCTGACTGATCCTGATTAATCCTTCTCAAATTCTGCTCTCAGGATGTCTCTTATTTCCTCAATGGTTTCCTTCTCCAAATCTGTTCTGCGTTCCAGCTCAGTGGCTGTAAGATCCAGTACACTGCGGGCTGTATCGCATCCTATCCGCTTCAGCTCTTCAATTACCCATCCTTCAATCTCATCACTGAACTCTTCCAGGTCGATATCGAATTCAGCCATCTCACCTTCATTGTCGCGGTACACATCGATATCAAAACCAGTCAGCTCTTCAGCAAGCTTGATGTTTACGCCTCGCTTGCCTATTGCCAGGGAAACCTGATCGGGAGAAACAAAAACTTCAGCCCGCTTACCTTCATTGTCTATTGTCATCCTGGTAATCTTAGCTGGTGTCAGCGAGCGCTGAATCAACAACTGGATATTGGCAGTGAAATTAATCACATCAATATTTTCATTCTTCAATTCACGAACGATTCCATGGATCCTGCTTCCCTTCATACCCACACAGGCACCAACCGGATCAATCCTGTCGTCATAGCTTTCAACAGCTACTTTGGCACGCTCACCTGGCTCACGCACAATCTTACGGATTACAATCAACCCGTCGAAAATTTCAGGTACCTCTATCTCAAGCAACTTGGCCAGGAAGGAAGGATGCGTGCGAGACAATATGATAACCGGATTGTTGTTCTTCAGCTCCACTTTCTTGATGACGGAACGGATGCTCTCACCTTTCTTGAAATAATCCGAAGGAATCTGCTCAGACTTGGGAAGAATCAGTTCATTGCCGTCTTCATCGATCAACAACACTTCCTTTTTCCATACCTGGTAAACTTCCGCATTGATGATATCACCTACACGGTCACCATATTTTTTAACGAGGGCATTCTTCTTGAGGTCCCCAATCCTGCTGGCCAGTGTTTGCTTGGCAGCAAGTATTGCACGGCGACCAAAATCCATGATATCGACTTCCTCGTACAATTCTTCACCTACTTCAAAGTCAGGCTCAATCTTAATGGCATCACTGTACTCAATTTCCATCAGGGGATTCTCAAGCGCGCCGTCTTCAACAATCATCCGGTGACGCATTATTTCCAGGTCACCCTTTTCCGTATTTACAATGACGTCAAAGCTTTCATCAGAACCGTATTTTTTACGCAGCAAAGTCTTGAATACATCCTCAAGGACTTTCATGAGGGTCGGACGATCGATATTCTCCGCTTCCTTGAAATCCTGGAATGACTCGATCAGGTTGATACTGGCCATAACTTATCCTTTTTTGTTCTTGTCTTATGGTTTAAAAAACAATGTTTACTGTGGTTGTCTGAATATCGCCAAACAGGAGAAAATGCCTGATCAGCTCTTTTTTCCTACCCTTTCCCTTCTCCTCCTCTAACTCAATGCCTTTCTCATCAGCAGCCAGCAACATGCCATCCATCTCCCTGCCATCAGTCATCACCACATGAATACTTCTTCCCACATTTTTGAGGTATTGCCTGTAAAAGACAAGGGGCTCATCAACGCCGGGAGAAGATACTTCGAGCGCAAACTCACCATCCTTGCACAATTCCTGCTCTACAATCTGCTTGTAAAGTGCGCGGTTCAACTTGACACATTTCTCTATGGTGATACCGGAATCACCATCAACAAAAACACTGATATTGTTGATGGGACGCACATTTACTTTTACCACAAAATATTGCGGCTCTTCCCGGAGAAGTTCTGCTGCGAGCTGACTGACCTGTTCTGCCTTTTCTGCTATTGCCATGGTATAGGAAACAAAGAAGGGAACGCTTCCGTTCCCTTCAATATTCTTTATTCTCTGCAAATATAAGTATTATTGGAATATTTTCAAAATTCAGGAATTATGCTTACTAAAAGCCTCACCAAGCCTGTCAGCCAGCTTTCCAACGAGGTTTCCCACCCCGGTTTGTAGTTTTTCGCTTTCCATAACGCGGGTGGCCAGGTTAGCCCAGAAATTACTGCGGGCTTTTTTACCCCCAAAGAAGGAATTCAACCCCATGTTTACATAATTGCTGCCCAGGTGCTGAAAGTTCTGTTCCAGCCTGCCTTCCAGTACTTTCCGTTTGTCTTTCAACTCATGAATAGAACGGTTAAGGGCATGGATATTGCGGATTGGTCTGCTCATCGCTTTAATATTGATCGTCCTCATCCTCATCCTCTTCCTGAGTGGAAGTATGGATAAATAACCGGATCAGGGGGTTAAGAAACAAAGGTTTACGGAAAACTATAGCCAGCATGATAATCACCAAAAATACACCTGCACCGCATAAAAAGCCCAATGCTGCACTACCGGTTGCATCTGCCATCAGCCAGGAAAAAGAAATAACCAGGAAAAGCAGAAAGAACAAAACCATGAAACTGACCAGACATACCACAATAAACATGCTGAATGTTCTGGATAACGTTCTGATGGCAATGAGCCTGAGTAATTGTAAGCGGGTTTCCAGGTATTCTGAGAGCAGCTTCCGGTTCTCCTGATAAAAGTCATTGAAGGTTTCTTCAGACATAAATGGTCAATTAAAATGACATTTGGTTGAATTAAAGTTAGTTCTTTATAGCATAATATGACTGACGGAGATCAGCCTAACGGATGATTACGATTTTATTTATCTTTGCAAAATGCTCCGCTACTTCCTCATAGGTATGGCCATCTACATTGGATACAGGTTCCTTTTTGAATTTCTGTTGCCTATGATCAAAACAACCAGACAGGTAAAAAAACAATTTGATGCAGTCAGGGAACAACAAGAAGCGTTTTTCAAACAGCAAACCAATCAGCAACAGCAGCAAAAAAAACCTGAGAAGTCTGGAACCCGTTCAGCTGATGATGACTATATTGAATTTGAAGAAATCAAATAATTCAATTCACGGATACCTGCCGTTGTCTGTTATTCGGAATGTTTGCACAAAATACAATTTCCCTGTTTGTTGGTCTGTCTATCGTGAAACTGCCTCCAAAATGAACACTCCTGTTATACAAATTCCTGATAGCAATATCCTGATTCAGATCATTTAAATCCATCGTCTCATCATTGCATACCATTTCCAGAAACATACTGTAATCAAGGGTTTCGAGCACTATATTCAACTTCGTGGCGTTGGATGAAATCAAAACCTTGTAGATACACTCCTGTATAATTCTGAGCATGGTTAACTCATGTTCGGGATTCCTTTTCAAATCTTTCCGATAACCACTTCCGTCAAAATGAACCACAATGGATTTTTCACGGGCAAGCCTGGTGAGCATATCTCCTACAAGTGAAACCAGGGAAACATGTCGGAGTGCATCGGGATTGATATCATTGCATATTTTATTCAATTCAGTGAGGGTTTTACTGATGATAGTACTGACCTGCTTGGTATAACATTCCATCTCCTCTGTAATACATGGCATATTCTCCAGCATCAGTTTGGCAGCTGCCAAAACCTGGTTGATCTGTTCATGCAGGGAATTGGCAATTTCTCTCCTGTCAGACTCCATATGCCTGATGATCATATCAATAACTTCCTTTTGCTTGCTTACTGCAGTACTTTCAATATTTGCCTGGGTTAAAAGTGGTGGTTTTTCGTCGAACATACTTGGTGTTTGGTTATGGACCTGTTCAACAAAATTCAAATTATTTCACTTCAACTCATTGAAAATGAATGCTTAATCAAGAAAATTACGTATAATTACTTAGCTCCTTTAAAGGTTTATGCTGAAACAGCTGCACGGAAATAAATCCCCTTCCCGCTAACCTTTTCAAAACTGAAACTACCGCCAAAATGATCACACCTGTTGGCCAGATTTACCATGTATAAATCCGATGAAACTACCGAAGTATTAAAGCGTGGGTCATCCGTAAAAATCTCCAACAGAATTTGATTAACCTGAAGCTGAAGTGTCAATCTCACCAATTCCCCTTTGGAATGCATAAAAACACGCTTTAAAACATCCTGAATGACCCTGTATATCGTTAACTGACTGTCATAATTCTTCTTGTCTGTTTCAGCATACCGGTCTACATCCATTTCTACTTTAAAATGTCGGTCTCTGTTAAGTCGATCAACGAGATCCCTTACAAGAGATACCATATCCACATGATGCAGGGCATCCGGATTGATGTCATTGAAAATCTTGTTGACTTCGTCAACAGCAGTATAGATAATTTGCCTGACCTTTTCTGTATACCTGACTGATTCCTGACTGATCTCAGGCATGAACTCCAGCATCATGCGGGCAGCAGCAAGAATCTGATTGATATTGCCATGCAATTCTTCTGCTATCATTTTCCGGTCTGTTTCCAGGTTGCGGATAACTGCATCAATGATATCCTTTTTTCTCCTGCGTTCAACTTCATTCAGCTTTTCCTGCAAATCCTTGACAGGGGTCATGTCAATATGCGTTCCGGCTACAACCAATGGCTTGCCGGCATCATCTCTTTCAACAACCACACCCCGGTCAAGCACCCACCTCATTTTACCTTTTGCATCTGTGATCCTGTATTCAAGTGAATGTTTGTCCTGCTCACCATTTCTGTAGCGTGCATCACTGTCCTTCATCATATACACATCATCGGGATGAATACTCTGCCACCACAATAAGTCCGCCTTTCTGGCTGAAATATCATGGTTGCTATACCCAATGAAAATATTGAAATCAGCGCTGTACCAGGTTTTCCCGGAAGAAAAGTCATGCGCCCATGCATTATCCCCAAGCGTTTGCAGAATTTCTCCCAGTCTTTTATACTCGATATGCTTCTTTCTGTCTTTGACAGTAGTAATGATTGACTCAAACCATGGACTGAATCCAGATTCAACTAAATTAGACATGATAAAATGTGTTTTTCAATGATTGTAAGTATGGTTAGCAACTTTATAAATGTTTTCCGAACAGTTCAGGACATAGGTAAGTCTGGAGAATGATTTAAGTCATGATTGTTTTCACGGCGCCTGCTACTTCAACAGCGGCATGCACACCTGTACCTTCGAAAACGATCTGATTTTTTCTACGCTTAGACAAACATATTTTCATCTCTGATGTCATGCTTTCTTCAATCCGGCCATCCATCATTCCATTCAGTGGTGATGCGAGTGACGTGGCTCCATCCCTCCTTACATGAATGGCGAGTTCATACTCCCTGTTTTGCATAACAATTTCCACTGTCTGCTGGTCTGCAAAACACTTCCGCAACCTCGTTCCATTGTAGGTTGTAAATCTGATGAGGCGGTCTCCGAGCCATAACCCTGAAATAAAGCCAGTAAAAGAATTTCCCAGCCATGGAATCTTTGCTACTGATGCTTTCAAGGATACGCCTTCCTGCTCAAAATGGTTGCATTGCATCCACATATAGGCTGCAGGAAATGAACGTCCCCAGTCCTTTTCAATATATCCCCTTCCACCATCCATCGCAATCTCCTCCCCCTCATGGTACAGGGTTCCACTTATAGTATGATTCATGCTCACAATGCCGTGGTAACATTCCAGAAATGGAACAAATGAAAAGGGACCCATGATGCCGGGTGCATAAAAAGGCTTTGGCCAGGGTACATTTCCACTGAAGGTTAAAGATCCTGAAATACCTTCCAGCGCCAGTTTGATGCCGGATGATGAGAAACTGTTGCTGCCAACAGTGACATGGAAACTGTGTGGTGAGGGTTTAAATTCATCCCTGCAAAACCTGTGGTATGCCGCTGTCTTGCGCTTCCCATCCAGAACCTGCACAAATGCATGGGCATTCCCTGAAGCATCCATGGCAATACCGGGAATAAAGGCGAAAGCCCTGGTTCCGGCTGCATTCAACACTTTGATATACCAGCCCTCAAAATAATTGGCTTTTTTTCCCCAGCCCTGAAAATGTTCGGGATTGAAAAACGACTTTATTTTTGTGCTATTGATCATTGTTTTTCAATGATCTTGAGCGCATCCTCATCTTTATACTGCAGGATCAGATCCCGAAGCTGCTGCTTCAAATCTGAGATAAGTCCTTTCATCCCTGGCTCGTTGATGAGATTCTTTACTTCTGACCTGTCCTGTTCAATATCAAACAACTCCCAGCTGTCGTACGGACCATAAAACCTAATCAGCTTATACCGGTTTGTGCGGATACCAAAATGGGGTGCTACCCGGTGTGGCTGGGGGTACTCATAATAGTGATAGTACATGGCCTGTCTCCAGGGTTGTCTGCCGTACCCACTGAGCATGTTTTTAAAACTCTTGCCCTGCATGTCTTCCGGCACCTTAACACCTGCCATGTCAATGATGGTTGGGGCAAAGTCGATGTTCACCACCATTTCTGTTCTTACCGTCCCGGGATTGATTTTGCCGGGATGGCGGATCACAAAGGGTGTGCGAAGACTTTCCTCATACATGAAACGCTTATCAAACCAACCATGCTCGCCCATGTAAAAACCCTGATCGGATGTATAAATAACAACAGTATTTTTAGCTAAACCTGCAGAATCCAGGTAATTGAGTATCCTGCCGATGTTGCGGTCCATTGACCTGGCTGTTGCGAGGTAATCACGCAGGTATCGCTGGTATTTCCAGCGTACAACAGCCGCACTGTCGTGTTTGATTTTATTGTATTCCGCCTCAGCCTTGTCATAATAGGCCTTGTATACTTCCTTTTCTGCAGGCGACATCCGGCCAAACATACCCCGCTTGCTATAGTCAACCCCAATTTTGAGGTCATCGTGCATGAGCATAGTCTTGTCGATAGTCATATCCTGCTCCATGGCAGCCCTTCGGCCTGCATAATCATCATTGAAATTATCCGGATAAGGAAAAACCTTGTCCTCGAATTCTTTGAGATCCTGCGGATCGGGCATCCAGTTGCGGTGTGTGGCTTTTTCTCCTACTACCAGAAAAAAAGGTTTCTGCTTATCCCGACCATTGAGCCAGTCGAGCGCAAAATCACTGATGACATTCGTCACGTAACCGGTGTGCCTGACCGTATCCTTGTTCATGTGGATGAAATCAGGCTGAAAATAATTGCCCTGATCCGGTAGTACCCGCCAGTAATCAAATCCAGTTGGGAGTGTCTGCAAATGCCATTTTCCAATCCAGGCAGTCTGGTAGTCCGCTGCACCCAGTACTTTTTGCAGTTGTTGCTGACTGGGGTCAAAGAAACGCCTCGGACCATTATCCCTTAACCCGTTGACATGGCTGTATTTGCCGGTGAGTAAAACGGCCCTGCTGGGAGCGCAGATGGAATTGGTTACAAAAACATTACGCATGAGTGCCCCCTCTTTGGCAATTCTGTCAATGTTAGGGGTCTGCATCAGCTTGCTGCCATAGGCACTGATTGCCTGTTCTGTATGGTCGTCAGAAAAAATGACAATGATATTGGGTCTTTCAACCTGTGCCTGCAACAGGCAATGTAGCATCAGGAATGCAGGCAACATTATTTTTTTCAAGTGTAATTTCATTTTGTGGAGACTTGAAAGGTAATACATTTCAAAAGACTCATCAAAACAGAATTATTATCCTGAAATATCTGCCTGCCAATCCCACTAAACCAATCTCAATACAACAAATCTGCAATGCATGATCCCGAAAGACTAATCGGTCATTTGGCCGGGGTAATTACAATATTTCTGTATTCAACCGGTCCATGGTCTCCCTGCAGGAAGATAGGTCCTGGTTCTCCTTCCTTGCTGTCGAGCGCACCACCGGTGATACCCGGGATGATCTGGTCGCTGATGATGGTCTTGCCATTGGCCACTACAGTTACCCTCCTGCCAATCAGGGTGATGTCATACACATTCCATTCACCTGCCTTTTTAGCGGCCATTTCATTGGGGGTTAAGAAACCATATACACCGCCAAACAGCGTTGATGAAGGTTCTTTGCCATAGTTGTCTTCCACCTGTACTTCATACCTGCCACGGAGGTATACACCACTGTTGCTACCGGAGGGATAACGCACCTCTATATGTAACTTAAAATCATTGAATTTCTGATCCGTGACGATATTGGATCCTGAACGGGGACTCTTCATAACACCATTCTCAGCTACCCACTGGTTATCTGGTTTTTGGGCATGCCAGCCGCTCAGGTCTTTGCCATTGAAAAGTTTAACAGGTGTTCCCCAAACAGGCGGCGCACTGCGTTTGAGCAAGGGCGCACGCTCTCCAGTGAAAGGCTGGGTTTCACCCCTGCTGTTCCTGATGGTGCCAACAAGCTTATCGCCCTTTAGTTCGCCATTGAAGATCATGTCAATGTTGGTCCTGTCCCACTGTGGAGGAATGATAAAATTCACCTTACCGTTATCATGGTTAACGATTGAAATTGGCCTGGCACTTCCACCCTCTGCCACAAAATAACCAACAAGCGTTTTAATGCCGGAAAGCTTCACTTCAAGCCACGACGGCACCAGTTTATCTCCCTGGTCAACGGTTAAATCCCACCTGCCTATGATGGCAGGCTCCTTAGGAGCGGCATGGTCATCATGATCCTGAGCAAAACTGATTGTTCCTGCAAATAACGCAAGTAAAGTGACTAATTTTTTCATGTGGTGTGCTTTATCACTCGAATATAAAAAAAACAAAGGAATCTGTAACATAATTACATAATTTGCTGCCCAGCTTTTGTGCTGTTTGCCATGATGTTGAAAACATTTCTCCGCCAATTACACTGCTTAGTCGCCTACATGTTGGTTGCTGTTGCATCGCAGGCACAGACGGATACCGCTTTCTGGTTTGCAGCACCGGATCTGGAAAGGGCACATGCTGACGGTAATATCTTCCTGCGGATCAGGATGGGCAGCCAACCTGCAGTGGTTACCATCTCACAGCCGGCGAATCCCGGTTTTGCTCCCATAACGATGACCATGCCTGCGAACTCAACCAATTCCGTTAACTTATCTGGCTTTCTGGCCCAGCTGGAAAACGACTTCCCCAATACGGTGTTGAACAAAGGACTGCTCATACAATCGAACACCAAGATTTCCTGCTATTATGATATCGCCAATACATCCAATGGCGACATGTTTGCACTCAAGGGAGCCAACGCGCTGGGAATGAAATTCACCGTTCCTTTCAACATGAAATTGAACAACTGGAGCAACAGAAGAAACAGCCAGGGTACACCAGTTTTTTACCACAACGATATCATCATCGTAGCTACTGAGAACAATACGGAAGTAGTCATCACCCCAGATAAATCACTGGTTGGCATCGGATTTGGCACACCGCAGCGGGTTACGCTGCAACGCGGACAAACCTATGTTTGCCGCGGACTCACTGAAAATGGTGTTAACAAACCCGGGGGCACCATCATCACATCAACCAAGCCCATTGCTGTAACCATCAAAGATGATTCGCTTGAGTTACCCGGACTCAGTTGTGGTGATACAGCTGGTGATCAGCTGATACCAGACAGGCTGGCGGGAACGGAATTCATCCTGCTGAAGGGATACCTCTACAACCCGGGAGGTAATCCGCTGCAGCCTCCTGCTCCGGGCAATGAGCGTGCCGACCATTACTTTGTTTTTGCTACAGAAAACGGAACTACCATCACCACCAGCGATGGCAATTCAGCGACACTGAATGCCGGAGAACACTATGCAGGAACCTTATCGGTAGAAACCATATATATCACGGCCAATAAACCTATTCATATTTTTCATGTTACGGGCTTTGGTTGTGAACTGAGCGGTGCAGTGATCCCTTCGCTTAAATGCACAGGCTCTACTGATGTGTCTGTCATCAGGGCGACGCAGGTTGACCCGTTGCGGAATGAACAGTTTTACCTCAACATCCTCAGTCCGGCAGACATTGTTAACGATTTTTCGCTGAACGGGTCTAACACTCCCGTCAATGGCTCACTCTTTCTCCCTGTGCCGGGCAGTCAGGGAAAATGGATGTATGCCAAACTTTTGTTACCACTGAGTGTGACTGGTGCAGAAGCCACAGTTAAAAACGGCAGCGGAAAATTTCATGTGGGTGTCATCCAAGGCGGACCCCTTTCCACTGCACGTTATGGTTACTTCTCTGATTTCAGCACCAATACGGTATTGATCAGAGACCCCTTGAACCCATCCCAGCCACTGGGTGATGAACTGGTTGTATGCTACCGATCGAACTTTAGTCTGGAGGCCGTCAACACAGAGAAAGACCTTACCTTCCTTTGGACTGGCCCCAATGGTTTTTCGAGTACAGACCCTGTCATCCGACTCAACAATGTCCAAATCAGCGATACCGGTCGATATACGATCACAACCACCAGCTCCGGTTGCAACTCCTCCGGCAACAAAACCATCGCTTTTAAAGTGGATAAACCTATCCCAGCCTTTGCATGGAATTCCAATGGTTGTGTGGAGGATTCCGTGACTTTCGTCAGTCCGGCTGCCAACGGAACCCGTTGGGTATGGGATTTCGGCAACGGCAAAACCCTGGATACCACTGCAGGCACTACTAAACCGGTCAAACTCATCCAAACCGGTGGAACGGATATCCGGCTGAAGATATTCTCCGCCCGGGGTTGCGCTTCAGACGATTCGGTACAGACAGTAAAACTTTCCACCCGGCCAGTGGCCGGGCTTACACCGCCAACAATCCGCTGTGTCAATGACTCTTTGCGGTTCAATGATATTTCCACCATCACTTCGGGAACCATCACCCAATGGAAATGGAACCTTGACGATGGTGCAGGGCAGCGGGTGGTGGACAACAACAGTACACAAGCTGCGCGTTATACCTTATATGGTTTAAAATTACCCACCCTTTTGGTGGCATCGTCTACCGGCTGCGTGAGTGATACTTTCCGGCTAAGCAATTTTACCGTAAATCCCTTACCTGTTCCGGGTTTCATCAACCCTGAAGTGTGTCAGAACGACAAAGAATCACTTTTCAGGGATACTACTAAGAGTCCTGATGGTTTCAGCAATTTCACCTACCAATGGGATTTCAATGCGGGTCTAGTGCCGGTTAACCCGGCGCCTACTGTAGGAGCAGCCACACTCACAGCACAAAACCCGATTGTGCAATTCAATCAGATTGGCAGCTATACAGTTAAACTGGTGGTTACAGCAAGAGGCTGCACAGATTCCATATTACAACCTTTCAAAGTATATGGAGCCAACCCCATCCCTCGCTTCAACATGGCCGAAAAAGCTGAAGCGCTGTGCAGCAATGACTCTATCTTCATAGAGAACCAGTCTACCATTGACTTTGACAACGTAGCAAGGCTGATTATCAAATGGAATGCAACAGATAGCCTGGTGGATGAAAATCCGGCTATAGGCAAGCGCTATGGATTTCGGTATGCAGACTTCCTATCGCCCCTGCAAACACAACAGACCATCTCACTACGGGCATTTTCAGGCACAGACCTGTCTTGCAGCAAGTTGACAGACTCCTCCATCATCATCCATGCGAGTCCGGAAGTATTCTTCGATTCTCTACCTTCCATGTGCCTCCTCGATATGCCCAGGCAGATTACAGAGGCAAGTGCCAACCCCACCGTACCCGGAACCTTCACTTTCAGTGGAACAGGTGTGAGTCCGGACGGACTGCTTAAACCAATCTTGGCGGGTGCAGGCACCTTTCCAATCACCTCCTTGTATGTTTCATCCTCCAGTACCTGTGCCGACTCTGCAACACGCCTGGTTACAATATGGCCCATGCCAGTGGCAGATGCCGGTCCGGACCTCCGCATCAAAGACGATGAAAAACAATACATTCAGGCCTCTGCTTCGGGTCAGCAAATTCTTGTAAACTGGAGCCCGCCTACCTTCCTGAACAAGACAGATACCATCAGGCCACTGGTCATCAACCCGCAAGAAAATACAGAATATGTGCTTACAGTAACCGGACAGGGTGGGTGCATCACCAAAGATGCGATGACTGTTCTGGCGATCAACCGCATGCTGGCACCGAATACATTCACACCCAACG
>JBILSG010000006.1:0-19576 GCA_044372235.1 Chitinophagaceae bacterium | reverse complement strand
TCGCTCCTCCAGCTGATTTCATCCAGCATTTCAGCAAGACGCTCTGGAGTAATCTGCTGCTTCGCATCACTCCAGGCATTATCCGGATCAATATGACTCTCGATCATCAGACCATCGAAATCAAGGTCAATCGCTTTCTGAGCGGTAGCCTGCAAAATATCCCTGCGGCCACAAATATGGGAAGGATCGTTGATGATTGGCATGCCAGGCATCCTCCTTTTCATTTCAATAGCCAGGTGCCACATTGGGGCATTTCTGAATTCAGTATTTCCGTAAGAAGAAAATCCACGGTGAATAAGTCCGACTTGCTTTATACCAGCGCGGCTTACCCTTTCAACGGCTCCCTGCCACAACTCAAGATCCGGATTAATCGGGTTTTTAATCAATACAGGTACATCCACACCACGCAGCGCATCTGCCACTTCCTGAACACTGAAGGGGTTAACAGTTGTACGGGCACCAATCCAAAGAACATCCACATCAAAAGTGAGTGCATCTTCAACCTGTTTGCCAGTTGCAACTTCAACAGTTGTTGGTAAACCAGTTATTTTTTTAGCCTGCTGTAACCAGGGTAATCCCTTTGCACCAATTCCTTCGAACATGCCAGGTTTTGTTCGGGGCTTCCAGATGCCAGCCCTGAGCATATCAACTTTTCCTGTTTTGGCAAGACGCTGTGCAGTTTCAATAACCTGTTCTTCTGTTTCGGCACTGCATGGGCCTGAAATAATCAGCGGACGTTTATTCCAGGCTGACTGAGTTGCTGACTGTTGGGTTGTTTGAGCTGTTTCCATTTTGTAAAATTAACGATTAAGCGGTTGTTTTTTATTGAATGATTCTGCGAATCTGATTGGCATTGGTCATGAGTTCATGTAGGTAATCCCAGTTTTCCTTTTCAAGACATGACTTAAATTTTCTCAACTGTGAAATATGTTCATTAAGCACATCAAGCACATTTTCCCTGTTTTGCATCAGTATGGGCGTCCACATATCCGGATTACTTTTAGCAAGCCTTACCGTACTTTCAAAACCAGCACTCGCCATCTCAAAAATAGCGTCATCTTCCCTTTCCTTTTCCAGCACTGTATTGGCTAGTGCAAAGGATGTAATATGTGATATATGACTTACATAAGCTGCATGCAAATCATGGGAAGTTGCATCCATTTCTATGATACGCATAGATAAGCCCCTAAAAAGTTGATGCGCTTTTTCTACTGCATCAGCATCGCTCTGATTGGTATCACAAAGTATAACTGCTTTATGTTCAAATGCATGCTCAACAGCTGCAGAAGGACCACTGTATTCTGTACCCCACATTGGATGTGCCGCAACAAAGCGTCCACGCTTAGGGTGATCATGCACCAATGCAGCAAGCATACTTTTCGTTGAGCCCATATCTATGACCACCTGCATATCTACCTGGTTCAGTACTTCAGGCAAAAGGCTGGCAAGGGCACCAACAGGAACTGCCAGAATAATAATATCTGATTTTTTAATTGCCTGGTCAAGTGGAAGAATTTCATCGACCAGTCCCAACTCAAGAGCCTGACTACAGTGTTCAACATTGTTATCCACGCCCACAATCCGATCAGACAATCCGATGTTCCTGCATTTGAGTGCAATAGACCCTCCGATCAAACCTACTCCAACAATGGCAAAATTACTTTTCATGTTAACTCAGGTGATTATATTAGCTTACACATTCAGATTACCTGCACTAACTACCCTTTCAATAGCCTCTTCCAGCACATGCTGCTTGCTGCAAAGGCTGACACGCACATAATTATTACCTGCATCTCCAAAAATACCTCCCGGTGTAATGAACACCCTGGCTTTTTGCAAGACTGAATCACTCAACTCAAACCCGGATGAAAACTCCTTGGGAATACGGGCCCAGACGAACATGCCAACCTGCCCATCAGCATAACTGCATCCCAATAAATCAAGGAGTCTCAGCGCCTGTTCTTTCCTTTGGCTGTAAATTTCATTAACCTGACTGAACCAACTCCTGTCAAGTTGCAAGGCTTTCGCTGCAGCTACCTGTACAGGGAGGAACATTCCTGAATCCATATTGCTTTTGAACCGGAGGATAGCATTGATATGGTCTGCCGCTGCCACAATCATGCCTACACGCCAACCTGCCATATTGTGTGATTTGCTCAATGAATTCAACTCAACAACAACTTCCTTTTCAGGATCAAATTCAAAAAGGCTCATCGGTTCATCATTCAGGATGAAACTATAGGGATTATCATGAATGATTAAAATCTGTTCCTGCCTGGCAAATGCAACAATCTCTCCCAGTAAAGATTTATCCGGCAATTGGCCAGTTGGCATGTGCGGGTAATTTAGGAACAGTAATTTAACCTGACCCTTTCCTGATTTGCGGTAATCCTGAACCAGCTTTTCCCAATCTGTGATTACAGGGTGCCATCCATGCGCTTCATCCAGGTTATACGGCAATATTTCGCCACCAGCAATTTTAACTGCGCTGGAATAGGTAGGATAACCAGGATTGGGGATTAGGGCTGCGTCTCCCTGATTAAGGTAGGTCATGCAAATGTGCATAATACCTTCTTTGCTGCCGATAAGCGGAAGCACTTCAGTTTGCGGATCAACAGAAACCTTATACCATTCCTTGTAAAAAGCTGCAACAGCTTCACGCAATACTGCCGAACCCTTGTAAGACTGATATGCATGCGTGTTAGGCTTTTGTGCCTCATCATAGAGAGCCTCAACCACATCTGGATGAGGCGGCATATCCGGACTACCGATTCCCAGGTTAATAACCTGGTGACCCGCCTTATTAAGCGCTTCTATTTCCCGAAGTTTTGTGGAGAAATAGTATTCACCAATACCGTTCAATCTGTCGGCTACCACAATCATTACTTTATTTTTTGTATTTACCTTTTTTATAAATACCCAACACCTTTAGGTACTCAGTACTTTTATCCAGTTTTTTAAACAGGCTGTTAAACTGTTCAATATCCTCAAATTCCAGGTCGGCATGAAACCCATATTTAAACTGACTCCCTGCAATAGGAAATGATTGCAGTTTACTCAAGTTGATATCTTCCCCTGCAATCAGCGTAAGCACTTCAGCCAGTCTGCCTTTGGCATGATCTGTATGAAAGTTCAGTGACGCTTTGTTGGCACCTGCAATAACTTCAGGCGTTCTGCTGAGAATAAGAAATCTGGTATAATTGTTCTTGACATCATGGATATTGGGCGTGATGATCTTTAGTCCAAACAACTCCGCGGCGAGCTTTCCAGCAATCGCAGCGGTATGCTTGCTTTTTTTCAGCATGAGTTGCTTTGCACTTAGTGCAGTGTCTTCAGACTCAATGAGTTTCCAGGGATATTGATTCAGGTAACCGAGGCATTGCTGCAAGGCCATGGGGTGAGAATGGACTTCCCTGATCTGATCCAGCTCAACATCAGGATTCACCATCAGGTGTTGATCGATTTGCAGGTAGACCTCACCAATTACAGAAAGATTTGATTTCTGCAGCAGGTTATAGTTTGGCATAATGCTTCCCGCCAGGGAATTTTCTATTGCCATTATACCACCCATAGTACGGGATGGATCTGATGCCGATTTGATTACTTCAGAAAAGGTGGCACAAGGCAAAATTTCAACTTTCTTACCCAAAAAACTTCTTGCTGCAACCTGGTGGAAACTGCCTTCATAGCCCTGTATTGCAACAGGCAGACTTGTTTTTCGTTCTCTGCCTCCTGAAGCATGCGCTTTATTCATAACCTACAATTAAAAAAAAATCCCGGTGGTTAGCCGGGATCCTTTATGTTGTTGTTTTTGTTTATTTCTTTTCAACAAAAAGTTCCCGTACCACTGGTAAAGTAGTAATAAAAATAAAAGAAGTAACGGGTTCTGTTTGATATCATCAAGACAAATATAAGAAACTTAAAACATTTTCAAAAATAAAAATTAAAACCTGTTTCTGGGTCCACCGCTGTCCGCATCGTTCATGCGGATTTTTCTGCCCTTGAATTTCTTGCCATCAATGGCACGAATCATATGCTGAGCTGCACTATTTTCCACTTCAACCCAGCTGTTCATGTCTTTCATGTCAATCCTACCCAGAACTTCTTTTTTCAGGTCACTCAAATCAAGGATAAACTGTAAAAAGCTTGCTTTATAGAAACCATCCTTGATACCCAGGTTAATGAATAACTTCTTGTAGTTACCACTCCCACTTCCGGCGGCACTTCTATCCCGGTCACGACTCCTCCTGTCTCCTGCTGCGCCATCCCTTGAAAGCGGGGTTCTTTCAGCTCTCCTATCGTCGCGGGCATTCAGATCTGCTGCATTTTCATAATACTGCAGGAATCTGTCAAATTCAAGTGCTGCAACACGCTGAAGAATCTCTTCTTTGGACATTGCTGCAAACTTTTCCTGCAATAAAGGAATATAAGTCTCGTATTCACCATGGCTAATATCCGCCTTCAGCAATTTATCAATGAAGTGAAAGAACTGCTTACGACAAACATCTTTTCCGGATGGAATATCCAGCTTGTGAAAACGGTTATTGATTAATTTTTCTATTTGCCTCAACCGATAAGCTTCACGCTGGGTCACTATTGAGATACATACGCCACTGTTTCCAGCCCTACCAGTTCTGCCGCTTCTGTGTGTGTAAACTTCTGGGTCATCAGGCAGTTCGTAATTAATGACATGTGTGATACCTTGTACGTCAATTCCTCTGGCCGCCACATCAGTTGCAATCAGCAATTGGAGGCTTTTTTCACGGAATCTGGCCATTACTTTGTCACGCTGCGCCTGGGTAAGGTCGCCATGCAATGCCTCTATATCATACCCCTCACGAATGAGTGATTCAGTGATGTGCTGGGCATCTGCCTTGGTTCGGGTAAATATGATACCATAGATACCCGGATTAAAGTCAATAATCCGCTTAACAGTCTGATACCTGTTTACCCCTGAGGTAACATAATACTGGTGGTCAATATTCACGTTGGCCGCATTCATTTTGCCAATCGTGATTTCAGCCGGGGTAGTCATAAAACGCTTACTCACCTGCTTAACCTCATTAGGCATCGTTGCGCTGAATAACCAGATGCTGTTTCTGTTGGGCGTATTACCCAATATGAATTCAATATCTTCCCGGAAACCCATGTTCAGCATTTCATCTGCCTCATCCAGGACGATATAGTTAATATTTTCTAAATTGATGGCTTTCCTTTCGATCAGATCAATCAGGCGACCTGGGGTTGCCACAACAATGTGAATTCCCCTTTTAAGTTCCCGGATCTGCTCTCCAATGGATGCTCCGCCATATACAGCGGTTGAACGGACAGACTTCTTGTGTGTGGAAAAATTTGCAAGGTCTTTCGTGATCTGCATACACAATTCTCGGGTTGGACAAACAACCAAAGCCTGTGGGTGACGCATTTCTACATCAACTAATTGTAACAAAGGTAATCCGAAGGCAGCTGTTTTACCTGTACCCGTTTGAGCCAGTCCAACAAAATCCTTCGTACCACTTAATAAAATGGGAATAGCCTTCTCTTGTATGGGAGTGGGTTGTGTAAACCCTAGGGCTTGAATACCCTCCAACAGTGACGCTTCAATACCCAACGCTTCAAAACTCATATATAACTTTTTGCAAAGGTAACCCTATTCGGGCAGATGGGAGAAAAAACAAGATAATCAACTGATTTTCATATAGATAAAAAAAGTCATCCCGTAGAAACGGGACGACTTCAACGATTGCTTGCCATATGAAAAAATTCTTAGTGTGCAGCAGTAGTATCAGCAGCAGGTGCAGCAGCAGTTGTGTCAACAGCAGTTGTATCAACAACAACAGTTGTGTCTACAGCAACAGCAGTAGTGTCAACAGCAGGAGCTTCAGTAGATCCACCACATGATGCAAGAGCAGCGATAGCGAGAATTGCAAATACCTTTTTCATTCTTTTGGGTTTTTTGAAAGTTAAAATTGAATAACTGAGAATTAATACGCAAAGTAAAAGGAAGTAACCCGCTCTAGAAAAAAATATTTTTGTTTTTTTGTGGGTTACTATTCCCTCCCTTTCGTATTTAAATAAGTATTGTGGCAATTACAGAACAGGAACTAGAGATTTTCAGGTCAGTTGGCAACAACGAAAAGACTGCAATTGAATCAGTTTATAAAGAAAATTATACACTTATTCAACATTTTGTTGTTAGCAACAATGGTTCGGAAGATGATGCAAGGGATATTTTTCAGGAAGCTATGATGGTATTATATGAAAAATCCCGACAGCAAGATTTTGAATTAACCTGCCAGATCAGAACTTACCTGTATTCGGTTTGCAGGCGATTGTGGTTGAAAAAATTGCAACATAACAGAAGAATTGAGTCTCAGGTTGAGAATTTTGACAGAATAGTGCCGGTTGAAGAAGATATAGAGGAGCATGAAAAGCTTAATGGACAGTATCTCATCATGAGAACAGCCATGGGCAAAATAGGTGAACCATGCAAAAGCTTGATTGAAGCCTTTTATGTTCACCGGAAAAACATGCAGGAGATTGCGGGCTATTTCGGATACACCAATGCGGATAATGCAAAGAATCAGAAATATAAATGTCTGGTTAGGTTGAAAAAACTCTTCTTTGCCCAATATAAAAACGCTTAAAGCAAATTAATAAATGGATCAGTTACAATTGGCTGAATTGGTTGAAAGGTACCTCAAAGGGGAAATGGATATAGCTGAACGCCAGGCATTTGAAGAAATGCGCATGAACCAGCCTGAGCTGGATCAGATGGTAGTTGAGTTCCATTATTTCCTGGAGGAGATGAACCGGTACGGGGAAATCAGAAGGTTTAAATCCAACCTTTACGACACGCACCATACACTTCAGGAGTCCGGAGAAATAAAAGAACTCCAACTGGACACAAAGGCACGCATTATTAATATGTGGAATAAATACCGCAGGGTGGTTGCGGTTGCGGCCTCCATTGCAGGTATCACTGCTATATTTATCAGCGGTATGTTATCCCTTTTCACACCCAAAGCCCCTTTTGATGATATCGAAGAACTGCGGAGGAAAGTGAGCAACCTTGAAAAACAGTCAAGCAGTCAGCGTGCAGAATTCAATCGTTTCAAAACCAAAATCGAACCTGGTACTGACGTAAAGTTTGGCGGCACGAGTTTTCTGATTGACGCAAAAGGATATTTGATTACCAGTGCCCATGTTATTAAAGGTGCCAAAAAAATATATGTTCAAAGTCCTGCCGGGGAAGATCTTCTGGCTGAAATCGTCCATCAGGACCAAAACGCAGACCTCGCAATCCTCAGGATTAACGATACTGATTTTGAAGCACCCCGTCAGCTCCCATATGGCTTTAGCCAGTCTCAAACCGGGTTGTCAGAATTTGTTTATACCCTCGGCTATCCCAGAAATGAAATTGTATACAATGAAGGATATCTGAGTGCGAAAACAGGCTTGGGAGGCGATACCATGTCTTGCCAGATCAGCATCAGTGCCAATCCTGGAAACAGTGGGGGACCTGTTATCAACAAAAACGGAGAAATCATTGGTATCCTCAATGCCCGTCAGACTTCAGCCAACGGTGTGGTATTCGCAACCAAAATCAAACAGGTTTATCAGCTTGTCAGTGAACTTAAAGACGCAGATAAAGACCTTATCATAAAACTCAGAAATGCTTCAAGCCTTAAAGGTGTAAGCAAGTCACAACAGGTAAACAAGGTTCAGGAACATGTTTACATGGTTAAAGTTGTATTGGGATAATTACTGAAATTTATTTACAAAAAAGGTGTTTCAGAAACTGAAACACCTTTTTTTATGTTAGCGCCATAATCCGGCGGGATAGGCACCAGATGCCAAAAGTTTTGTAATACCTTCTTTGACTGCAGGCGCATCCTCCTTATACGTTACACCAAACCACAAGGCAGTTGTGGGAATCACCTCAACTCTGCCTCCTGTATCGCGCATGAAACTATCTGCCACAAGCGGAATAAAAAACTCCGACTTCTCTTCATGTCCCCTTTCTTCCAAAAAAGCGGCAAACAGTTTATCTGAATAATCAAATACAGATGGATCAAAACACCAGAAATTCATAGACACCATGGTGTCTGGTTGCAATGTAACCGGCTCCAGTCCATCACCACAGGTAATCACGTCCGTTCCGGATGCTATATTCAATCTCTCTGTAACACCTATCAGGTCACCCTGATTATTGATGCTGCAAACCCCTCTGTTTACTGTACCGTGATCAGACAAGGTCTGCTGTAATTCGTATCCAACAATGGCATAATGAGAGGCACTGCATTGAGAGGTCAGAAAATCGTATGCTTTTACAAAAGCATCACTGCCATAGAAATCATCTGCGTTGATAACTGCAAAAGGCTCATTAATTACGTCCTTTGCACAAAGAACTGCATGGGCTGTACCCCAGGGCTTATTTCGCTCCGGCTTTCGTTCATATCCATTCAAATGTGCATCCAGGTGCTGGTAAACATATGCTACTTCTACCCTTCCTTGTAATTTGGGTTCAAACACAGCTTTGAACTGATCAGCAAAGTCTTCCCTGATTACAAAAACAACCTTTCCAAATCCAGATCGGATAGCATCATAAATGGAATAATCCATGATTGTTTCGCCGTCGGGGCCAAAGGACTCCATCTGTTTCATACCGCCATAACGAGAGGCCATACCTGCTGCCAGAATTAAAAGGGTTGGTTTCATGTGTAGTGTTTAGTAAACGAAAATATACCATAATCGCAATGGTTCAAAATACGAACTTTGCTGCCATCAATAACGCTTGGGATGATAGAAATATTGGAAGAAGACTTTTTTTTGCAATCTGATGTTGAAGTTGGCATACTCAGGCTTGATAAAATTCACACTGTAGTATCAGGTAATAAAATTTTTAAACTGAAATATTACCTGCAGTCAGCCATAGCAGAGAACCAAAAAAACATTGTTACCCTCGGCGGACCCTATTCCAACCACCTGCATGCCACTGCCTTTGCGGCGAAAAAATACGGACTAAAAGCCATTGGCCTGTTAAAAGGCAGTAAACCTGCCTGCTTATCTGTGACACTGGAAGATTGCCTGCAAATGGGTATGGAGCTCCGCTGGAGCGAAAAAAATACTGATGAGCATACACAGGTAGCATGGATACAAGAAAACTTCCCTGATGCGTTGTTTATACCGCAGGGAGGGCAAGGCGAACCGGGTATTAAGGGCGCCGCAGAAATCATGTCTATACCAGGAGTTGAAAGATTTGACTGCATTCTTGCGGCATGTGGAACCGGGACTATGGGCGCCGGACTCATCCTGGGACAGAAGGAACACCAGCGCTGCAATCTGATTTCAGTTTTAAAAAACAACTTCAGTGTAACTACAGACATTTGTAACCTTTTAAAAATAAATGGCCTGTCTGACGTCAGAGCAACAATTGACTTTTCATACCACCTGGGAGGATATGCCAAAAAATCAACTGAACTGTTTGACTCAATGAACCTTTTTTACAGCAAACACAACGTGCCTACCGACTTTGTATATACCGGAAAATTAGTTCATGCGCTCTATCAAATGTTGAAAAGAGGAGCATTTTCAAAGGGCGAAAAAGTTTTACTGATTCACAGCGGTGGACTGCAGGGGAATAGGTCTTTAACAAAAGGAGAACTGATTTTCTAAGACAAGTAATTAACTTAGCGTAATGTTTTTGAAAAGCCATCCCCCTGCTCTATTAATGCTGATTTTTTCGGCACTTATGATAACGGTATCCGGACAAACCACCTTGCCGGATTTTCAGGTTATACAGCGAAATGGCGTGAATATCATCAGCTGGAACAACGAAAACAAAGAACTTACACAACTCATCATACAGAGATCCGCCGACTCTCTTTCAGGTTTCAGATCCATCGTTTCCATGCCAGACCCTACCAGCTCCACCAATGGGTTTGTTGATAAGAAATCGGGCAGTAAAGTGTTTTTTTACCGCATGTTTTATGTGATGCCAGGTAGCCGGTACATTTTCACTGAATCCAAAAAACCCAAAGTAGAAATACCTCCACCAGTCGTTCAGCCGGAAACAATAAAGCCGCCAATTACAATGCCTTCACCCGCCATTGTTACCACAAATCCTCCAATAACTAAGAAAGAGGTTCAGGAAATCATAAAAAAACAACCAGATACTGCCGTTAGCCAATTAAAGCTGGCATATCAGCAGGTTGGATTAAGTCAGTATAACTGGAGAACCATCACCATTTTGCCAAAAACGGAAAACCCACTCAATGATGACACCTTTGTGCTTTCTTCCTTGATCTTCACAAATGGCGAAGGAAACCTTATCGTTTCGCTCCCTGATGCACCCAAAAACAGGTTTACGTTACGCGTTTTCAGGGAAGACAAATCACTCCTTTTTGAGATGAAACATATCCGGGAAAATCAATTGCTGATAGACCGATCCAATTTCCACAACAGTGGCTGGTTCCGTTATGAGCTAAGAGAAGGAGAAAGAGTCAGAGAGAAAAACCGGTTCTATATCAAGCCTGATGGGAAATAAGCGTGCAATTGAAAACAGTTTCAAAATGTACCTTTAACCTGGTCTTCACTTCATCCATAGGAACTTTAGTCCCTAACTCCCGCTGCATGGAAGTAACTTGTTTCCCCTGAATGCCACAAGGTATTATGAGGTTAAAATAATCAAGATCGGTATTGATATTCAACGCAAATCCATGCATGGTCACCCACCGGCTACACCGGACCCCCATTGCACAGATCTTTCTCGCCCTCAGCTTATTCTCCGGATTAAGCCAAACTCCGGTTTCGCCCTGACTCCGTTCACCTTTCAAACCATAATCTGCCAATGTCAGGATAATAACATCTTCCAAACAACGCAAATACTTACCAATATCCGTGAAAAAGCGTTCAAGGTCAAGAATTGGATACCCCACAACTTGTTCCGGACCATGAAAAGTAATATCCCCACCCCTATTTGTAGGGTAAAAAGCAATATTGCGCCGGGCCAGTTCATCCTGACTCACCAAAATATGTTCCGCCTTCCCGCTTTTGCCTAGCGTGAAAACTGGCGGATGTTCGCAAAACAGCAGGTGATGCTGGGTTTCGCCAGCTATCTCCCCTTTTGACAAAGCTGATTTAATGCTGGTATTTTTTTGGAGCAAAGTCTCCTGAAACTGCCAGGCTTCCCCATATTCCATGCTACCCAAATCCTGGAAAAATACGCTTTCATTCATGACGTGACATTTCGGATACAAAGACATTAACTTTGCAAAAATACTACTATGGCCGTTGAGATTGGTGAAAACATGCATGAAGATAATATTGGCGATCAGGTATCTGATGAATTATATGAAAGACTTACCCTGGTTGTAGATAAAGGACAGGAGCCGCTTCGCATAGATAAATTTATCCTGAACAGGGTAGTTAATACTTCCAGGAATAAAATTCAGACTGCCATAAGCAATGGAATGGTGCTGGTCAATAATCAGCCAATCAAATCGAACTATAAAGTCAAACCGGCAGACAGCATCATTTTTTATTCTGACAATGACCCTGTAACTTATGAAATCATTCCCGAAGAACTTCCGCTAAACATCGTTTTCGAAGATGACCATGTGCTGGTTATCAACAAACCTGCCGGTATGGTTGTACACCCCGGAGCAGGGAACTTCAGTGGTACGCTAATCAATGGTGTAGCCTGGTATCTGCGCCAGCAGCAACCTGATATTGATGAAAGCAAGTTGCCCAGGTTTGGCATGGTTCACAGGATTGACAAGAATACGAGCGGACTAATCGTACTGGCAAAATCTGAACTTGCCGCCGTTAAACTGGCCCGTCAGTTTTTTGAACATACGGTGCAGCGAAAATATACTGCACTGGTTTGGGGAAATTTTGAGGAAACCGAAGGAACTATTACAGGGCATATTGGCAGGCACCCCCGTTTCCGAAAACTTATGGATGTTTTCCCTGATGGCGATTACGGTAAAGAGGCAATTACGCACTATTCCGTATTAGAAGACCTGAAATATGTGAGCCTTATAGAATGCCGGCTTGAAACCGGTCGTACCCATCAGATCAGGGTTCACATGCAACACAGGGGACATCCTCTATTTAATGATGAAGTGTATGGTGGAGACAGGGTTGTAAAAGGCACAATTTTTACAAAATACAAACAATTTGTGGACAATTGTTTTGACCTGTGTAAAAGGCAGGCTTTACATGCGCAAACCCTGGGCTTTATTCACCCTGCAACAGAAAAGGAAATGCTTTTTGAAAGTGAACTGGCTGCAGATATCAAGGCAGTTATTGAAAAATGGAGGGGTTATGCCAACCATTATTCAAGCGACAGGTCATAAATGGTTGCCGTAAACAATCCTTTTTCTTTGCCCTTTACAAGCACTCCCCAGTTACCATCGTAGCGAATCACTTTGGGGTAAAGGTATTTACCAAACTTTCCAATCTCTACTTCCATGGATACATCAAATTTGTAAACACCCGCATTGTAACTCATTTTATAGTTTCTTGCCAAGACTTCAAAAGATCCATAATCAAACCATGTAGTCATTTCGTCAATAACAACATTATCCCGCTTGTAAAAAGAAAGGCCCTCTTTTATACTTACATGAAACAAATAAGCCAATTTACCTTGATACTCCTCAATATCTATACGCATATCATAGAGATCACGGTGAGAAGGATCAAAGACCATGACTTTATCTCCCATCAAAGGAATACCTGGTATTTGTTTACCAGGATTGAAAAACAACATCTTTAGTTGTTCTTTATGCTTATCCAATCCCTTTTTCCCCTTTATGGTTCGATCGATATCTCCTATCACATTGGTTTGTGCACAAATCGTATCCTTCGAGAAAAATAAAGAGGCATATAATTCTGCTGTGTAGTAATTATAGTCGCCATTCGCCTTATAATAATCTCCTGTCGATTTTTCTTCCAGAACATTCGTTACCCGGCATGACTTGGCCGCCCATTGTCTTGTTTTACTGTAAAGACTCGCAGACACTTTTCCCCCTCTGCTGAACATACGCACATCATTGATTGCACTGTAATTCAGGATACGCAGGTTTTTAAATGCCTTGTAAAAAGTTGTATCACTTTCTACCCGTTTTATAAACCCCGGAACATTTGTTCCGCTGCGAACAACGATGGGCGATAATGTTACCTGTCTGCCTTCTGACTCAACCACCACATTTTTTTCCTGGGCATTGAGGCTGAAAAAACAGAACAAAGAAGCAATTATGCAGTAATAGCGTTTCATTACTGCAAAGATAAACCAATCAGGCTCATCGTTTGCTTCCAGTCTGTTGAACCTCCCTGTTCATCTCCATCATATCAACCGGCTGGGAAAAATCACCCAGCAACCATTTGCTGAAATAATCTCCCATCTGCCAGAAGAAATACTCCGTCATGTCTCCATAGCCATGACGCTGTCCGGGAAGCAGCACCAGATCAAATCGCTTATTGGCTTTGATGAGCGCATTGGCCATGCGAATGGTATTGGCAGGATGAACATTGTTGTCTATATCACCATGAGAAAGCATCAAGCGGCCTTTGAGATTTTTAGCCAGCTCTGAATTCTTTTCAATATTGTACAAAAAGGTAGTGTCTCCTTTTTCAGAGATCTGTTCCCTCACCCCATGGTGCTTTTCACTCCACCACCTGTTGTAAATGTTATTCTCGTGGTTACCTGCGGAAGAAACAGCCACTTTGAAAAAATCGGGATATACCAGCATAGCCGCGGTAGACATAAAGCCACCACCGGAATGCCCGTGAATACCCACCTTGTTGACATCAATATATCCAAATCGCTGCCCCAGTTGTTCGATAACTGCTTTCTTGTCTGCCAGTCCGTAATCTCTCAGGTTCCCATAGCCATAGTTATGGTACCATTTTGACCTTGAAGGATGTCCACCTCTGTTACCCAATGTTACTACGATAAAACCAAACTGAGCCAGTCTGTCTACACGATCCATTCCCCTGCCAAAAGCCTTGTTCACTGCTTCAGTTTGCGGACCAGGATAAACATAGGCAATTACAGGATATTTTTTGGTAGAATCGAAATCAAACGGCTTGTACATAACACCATAAAGATCTGTAATCCCATCATCAGCCTTGGCTGTGAAAAGTTCAGGAAACTTATATCCTGCCTGCATGAGGGATGACAAATCCGTTTTTTCAAGATCCATCATTTTTTTTCCGCTCACATCGTACAAGGCACTCACCGGCGTGGTGTTAACCCTTGAACTGGTATTTACAAAAAACTTTTTTTGCTCATCCAGATTTACAGTGTGTTCAAAATCACCTGCATTGAGCAACTTAACGCCTGAACCGTCCAGACCAGCCCTGTAAAAGTGCAAGTAGTATGGATCTTCATTAATCTCCTTTCCATTGGCTGTAAAATATACGGTCCTTGTCTTTTCATCCACTCCTTCAATCTCTTCCACATGCCATGGGCCACTGGTTAGCTGTGCTTTTAACTTTCCACTGGTTTCGTAGTGGTAAAGGTGTGCCCAACCATCTCTTTCACTCCAGTGAATAAATTCTTTACCGTTATTGAAAAAAACCGGTTTCCGCACTTCGAGGTATGTATTCATGCGCTCTTCCACTAAAACTTTTACTTCCTTTGTGGCAACATCGAACGCGCAAATATCTATGCGCTTGAGGTCGCGGCTGGTTCTGCTAAAATAAAAGCGGGTAGAGTCTCCCAGCCATTTCATGGTACGGAAATCATCATCACGGCTACGTTTATCCTGATCGGCAGACCATATAGCTATCTCCTGATCCTTGAATAAGGCAGTATTTATCCGGTGCAATTTTTTATCCTGCATGGCATACAACATCATTTCCCTGACAGGTGCTTCTTTCTCACCAGGCATGTGGTATTTGTATGTTTCCAAAGTTGGACGAGGCTGAGCAACGCTGTTGATAACCCAGAGGTCCTTGACCTGGCGACTATCTGTTCTGGTGATGGCAAAATACCTGGAATCAGGTGACCACAACGCAGACACAAACTTTCTTTTTTTCCTGTTTGCGTTTTTTTCAATGTTTGTTTCACCAAAAGACTCCCCAAATCCATAGTTCTCAATACCATCTTCTGTGAGCTTCTCTTCTACAATAGTACTGTCATCTTCATTGACCCTTGCCTTGCTGAAGTTGGCAGAGTCCATCCTGTATAGGTTGAAGTTACGGGCAAAAACTACCCAACGCTGATCTGGTGAAATATTGGCCCAAGTGGGTTTTGGTTTGGGTTTACGGTAATCTTTCAACTCAATGAGAGAGTCTTTCTGAATATTGTACTCAAAGAAAAAAACCTTTTTTTCTTTGGCTGCAACTGCATTCTTTTTTGTGGTATCTTTTTTGGTTTCTTCCTCTGAACTCTTCACTTCAAAGCTGATGACATTTTCATCCTTGGTGAATTTCAGGTTGTCCAGCGCCAGGTGTTTACCATCAAAAGGATCTTTCACAATCCTGGTAATGGCGGCCGCCAGTCTGTCGTTATTGAACATGGGAGTCTTGTTCATTTTCACCGGATCAACAACCACCCATTGTTTACCTGCAGTTGTTTCATACATATACCAAAACTTGCTACCCGTCTTCATCCAATGCGGATCCACAGCTGTGGAAAAAATCATTTTCTCCAGTTTTTTGGGAGAAAATCTTGCTGCAAGTTCATAATTTGCCCGCTGATGAAACTGCTGCTGAGCTGATGCCTGAATAATGATGCCGAAGAATAAAAAAAGCAGAATGAGCTTTCTCATGTGTGTCAGTTTTGGAATGCCATAAAGATAAAGCCAAAATGTTTACTTTCGGGTTGAATCAAATACAATGAAAAGAATTTTCAATCTGCTTATTTTACTCCTCATGCAGTACAACATGGACGCACAGGATAAGGCACTCACATTTCTTGCCCTTGGAGACTCCTATACGATTGGTGAGAGCGTCCCCATCTATGAGAATTTCCCATATCAAACTTTACAATTGCTCAGAAAGAGCGGCATAGCAGTTCACGCTCCTGAAATCGTTGCAAAGACCGGTTGGACGACGGATGAATTGATGGCTGGAATAGACAGAACAATTTTTGAAAAAAGCTATGACATTGTCACCCTGCTGATTGGGGTCAACAACCAATACCGGGGAAAAGATCCCTCAACTTATGAAAAGGAATTTGAACAATTATTGAACAAGGCCATCGCCTTTGCAGGAGGAAACAAACAACATGTTTTTGTGCTGAGCATCCCCGATTGGGGAGCAACGCCTTTTGCAGCCAGCAGAGACAGGATAAAAATCGGAAATGAAATTGACCTGTTCAATTCCATCAACAAGAAGTCCACTGATGCAGCTGGCATTGCTTATATCTCCATCACAGCGGGCAGCAGGGAAGCAACTTCCAACGCTTCGCTAGTAGCCAAAGATGGACTTCATCCTTCAGGACTTGAGTATGGGAGATGGGCAAAAAAACTGGCTGACGCCATCCTGCAATCAATCAGGCCATAACCAATTAAGAAGGTCTTTCACAATCTTGAAGGCAAAAAGTGCTACAAAAACAGCGATGCCAACCCTGATTTCAGGCTTGTATTTTTGATAGATTTTCTTCAATTGATCCATGGCTATTGAGTTATCGATTTAAAGATACTGAGACATTTCAGCAGCATAGGCCGCAGCCTTCTCTCCTGCCACTGATGCAAAATCCCTCCCCGCAGAAGCATAGATGATTTCCCTGCTGGAATTGACCAGTATGCCTACATCTGCATTCATGGCTTTCTTTGAAATTTCTGCCAGACTACCACCTTGGGCACCCACGCCTGGAACCAGAAAGAAATGATTTGGCGCAATCCTTCGGAGGTTGATAAACTCATCTGCTTGCGTTGCACCAACAACAAACATGAGGTTATCTGTAGAGCCCCAACCGGCAACTGTTCGAATTACATTTTCGTAAACCCGTTCTCCCCCATTCAGCTCCTTCAACTCAAAATCAGCTGCACCCGGGTTGGAGGTGAGTCCGAGTACAATTGCCCATTTCCCATCAAACTGTAAAAAGGGTTTCACGCTGTCTTCACCCATATAGGGAGCTATCGTTATCGCATCAAAAGGTAATACCTTTAAAAATGCATTGGCATACTGTGTTGAAGTATTGCCGATATCGCCCCGCTTGGCGTCAGCAATTCTGAAATGAGTTTCGGGAATGTAGTTGACTGTTTTCTCCATGCTTTCCCAACCCTTTAACCCCTGGGCTTCGTAGAAGGCCGTATTGATTTTATAACCAACACAATAGGGTAAAGTAGCATCAATAATTGCCTTGTTAAATTCGAAAATAGGATCGTTTTCATGATGCAGAAAATCAGGAATTTTAGCTGGATCTGTATCCAACCCTACACACAGGTAAGTACCCTTTGCCCTGATCTGGCTAACCAGTTCTGCTCTATTCATTTCAATTTATTTTATTTGTCCGGATTGCCCCTCAGCTGAAAACAATTCCTGGAGAATCTCTTTCAACGCAAGGCTGAATTGCCATATTTCCGTGTATGTGTTATACAAAGGAACCGGTGCCAGCCTAATGACATTGGGTTCACGCCAGTCTACCATGAACCCTTTTGCGAATAATTGCTCATAAACCGCTCTCCCTTTTGCCGGAAATAAAAGCGACAGCTGACAACCTCTGGAAGCAGGTGTAATGCACCTGAAGTGAGTTCCTCCAAGGGCTTCAACCCATTCGGCGAGACATTTCTGCATCAACTTTTGCTTCTCCAAAAGTAATTGCCAACCTGCTGCATCAAAAATCGAAAGAGAAGCCTGTAAAGCAGCAAGCAGCATTACCGGGGGAGTGCTTAATTGCCACGCAGTGGCATCAGCTTCCGGTTCAAACCGTTCTTTCATTTGGAAACGGGATTCCTGTTTGTTACCCCACCAGCCAGTTAACCTTTGCATGTCTTGCTGATGATGGTATTTTTCATGAATGAAGATTCCGCCTACCGCACCCGGACCACCATTGAGGTATTTATAAGAACACCAGCACGCAAAATCAATTTGCCAGTCGTGCAAAGACAGTGAAACATTTCCTATTGCATGTGCAAGATCCAGTCCTAACAAGGCCCCAGCCCTCCTTGCGGCAAGGGCAACTGCACCCAGGTCAAAAAGCTGACCCGTATAGAAATTGATTCCCCCAAGCAGCACAAGTGCAAGTTCTCCGGAATGCCTGTTAATGGCTTCAATCATATCTTCATCCGCAATGGCTTCAAGACCATTGCCAGAATTTACTTCCACAATTATTTCATCCGGATTGAGTCCGAGATATTCAAGGTGCGACCTAACGGCGTACTGATCGCTTGGAAATGCCTTCGACTCCATCAGGATTTTCCTTTTCTTTCCGTCAGGACGGTAAAAACTCACCAGCATGAGGTGAATATTGACCGAGAGCTGATTCATTACAGACAATTCATGGGGGAGTGAACCTGTAATATCAGCAAGCGTCTTCAGGAGCCTGTTGTGGAGGCTCATCCAGGAATCATCGCCCAGAAAAAAGGATTCAACACCTTCAATGGCCCATTGATCAAGAACTCTGTCAATTGCTTTTGCTGTAGATCTGGGTTGTAACCCAAGAGAATTACCCAGGAAATAAACACGCTGCTTGCCCTCAGCCTCAGGAATTTTAAATTCATTTCTGAATTTACCTACCGGATCTGTACGGTCGAAATGTGCGGCCTGTTGTTCCCATGTAGTTGAGTTTTCCATATTCAAATACTTCCTGTTCTTCCACCATCTACAGGGATACAAATACCATTCAGGTAAGCAGCTGCCGGCGAGGAAACAAATGCAGCAACTGCAGCTATTTCATGTGGAGCCCCGAACCTTTTTGCAGGAACAGAGGCTTGCATTTTTTCAATCATAAACTCTTTGCTTACTGACTCTCTTTCTGCAAAACTTTGTGCAACAGCATCAAGCCTGGAAGTTGCAATGAATCCGGGGAGAAGGCTATTCACTGTGATACCGAACCGGGCCAGTTCATTAGACATGGTTTTAGACCATGAAGCTACCGCTGCGCGAATCGTATTGGAAACACCAAGGTTATCAAGCGGAATGCGAACAGATGTGGAAATAATATTGATGATTCTGCCCCATCCCTTTTCTTTCATAGCAGGGATTACTGCCTGAGCCAGCATGTGGTTAACCACAAGGTGCTGGCGGAAAGCATTTTCGAATTCAAATGGCTGTGCAGTAGCAATTGGACCTGCTGCTGGGCCGCCTGTATTGTTGATCAGGATATCTATGTTGTTTTCTACAGTAATCTGCCTCACCATATTTCCAAGCGCTGTAATATCCTGAAAATCAGCCACAAAAAACTGGTGTTGCTGACCATGCGTTTGGGGTAATTCATCCAATACAGCCTGCAATCGCTCTGCATTCCTGGCTAAAAGTAGGCATGTGGCGCCAAGTGCCGCCAGTTCGAGGGCTATCGCTTTACCAATACCCTGAGAGCTACCGCAGATCAGTGCTGTTTTACCTTGAAGAGACAGTTCCATAAGTTATTATTCTTCGTCCATTTCATTTCGGATTT
>JBILSG010000143.1:0-6344 GCA_044372235.1 Chitinophagaceae bacterium | reverse complement strand
TCCCTTCTCCCCAAACTACCCATTCATAAACAATCCTTCCACAAATGCTTTTTTATCAAACACCATCAGATCTTCAGCTTTTTCACCAACACCAATGAATTTCACAGGTATTTTAAACTGATTGGCGATAGCGAGAACAATTCCACCTTTTGCTGTACCATCGAGCTTTGTGATGGCGAGTGCAGAAACATCTGTGGCAGCTGAAAAATGTCTTGCCTGTTCGATGGCATTCTGTCCGGTAGTCCCATCCAAAACCAGCAAAGTTTCGTGTGGTGCATCCGGAATAACTTTTTGAATTACCCTTCTGATTTTACTCAGTTCCTCCATTAGGTGCACTTTGTTGTGCAACCTGCCTGCTGTATCTATCAAAACTATATCAACTCCTTTTGCAACTGCACTGTTGACGGTATCGAAAGCTACCGATGCCGGATCACTACCCATTTCCTTTTTAACAATAGGTACACCAGCCCGTTCGCTCCAGATGGTCAACTGGTCAACGGCAGCAGCCCTAAAAGTGTCTGCAGCACCGAGCATGACAGATTTACCTGCGTTTTTGAAATTAGTGGCAAGTTTACCGATGGTAGTAGTTTTGCCAACACCATTGACACCCACAACAAGCATAACAAAAGGCTTTTTCCCTTCTGGCAACTGAAAGTGCTTGAGTGTATCCTGATCGTCGTCTACCAGAATAGACATTACTTCTTCCAGCAGGATAGCATTAAGTTCGCCAGTACCCAAGTATTTATCGCGTGATACCCTTGACTGTATTTTTTCAATGATTTCCAGGGTGGTATCAACCCCCACATCTGCTGTGATGAGGGCTTCTTCCAGCTGATCAAGCACGTCATCATCAACCTGTGATTTGCCTGCAATGGCCTTGGAAAGCTTTGAAAAAAAGCCTTCGCGGGTTCTTTCAAGCCCTTTGTCAAGCTGCTCTTTTTCTTTTTTCCCAAATAGTTTGTCAAAAAAACCCATAGACTCTGTTTTTGAGCATCGTTAAACGCTCATTTGTTTAAAAACAAAAGCTGCTCCGCATTTGTTGCCGGAACAGCTCTTGATAAAGAATCTGAATATTTTTAATTTGCAAGGTATTCCTTGACCTTATCCTTGTGTACAATAACCTCTTTAAAGGTATATGCACCGGTTTTCGGACTTCTTACAGCCCTAATGACCTTGGTCCAGTTTTTCGCTTCAGCTGATGCTTTGGCGTCCTTGATTTTCGCGTTTTTGGAAGCTGCTTTTGCCATGATTATTTAATTTCCTTGTGAACTGTATATTTTTTCAGGATGGGGTTGTATTTCTTCAACTCCATACGCTCAGGCGTATTTTTCTTGTTCTTGGTGGTGATGTAGCGACTTGTTCCAGCCATGCCAGTAGTCTTGTGCTCTGTGCACTCTAAAATCACCTGAACCCTGTTTCCTTTCTTAGCCATTGCTTTAGATTATAACGTTAATCAAATATTTACACCTTGTGAACGCAGCTCTTTCACTACAGTATACAATCCGTTTTTGTTGATTGTGCGGATTGCTTCTGATGAAAGCTTTATTGTTACCCACCTGTCTTCTTCAGCCAGGAAGAAACGCTTAGTCTGCAGATTAGGCAGAAAACGACGCTTTGTCTTGATATTTGAATGGGAAACCTTGTTTCCTGTGATGGGTCGCTTTCCTGTTACCTGACATACTCGTGCCATAAACTCTATTTTTTAGGGACGGCAAAGATAATGACAAATCAATTATCGTCCAAATTAAATATCAATTGCTTCTCCATAAGCCGCTGCAACAGCTTCCTTAACTGCTTCACTCATGGTTGGATGAGGATGAATGGCATTGAGAATCTCATGCTGGGTTGTTTCCAGTTTTCTGGCTACAACAACTTCAGCAATCAGCTCTGTTACACCTGCACCAATCATGTGTGCGCCAAGGAATTCACCATACTTGGCGTCAAAAATCACCTTAACGAAACCATCCGTATTGCCTGCAGCGCTGGCTTTACCACTGGCCATGAACGGGAATTTGCCAACTTTAATTTCATAACCTGCTTCTTTGGCAGCCTTTTCAGTATACCCAACTGAAGCAATTTCCGGAGAGCAATAAGTACAACCGGGAATGTTATTATAATCGATTGCATCTGGCTGATGGTGGTGTTTTTTCTCGAGGTATGCAATAGCTTCGGCAGCATTGATCCCTTCTTTTCCGGCAACGTGGGCCAGTGCCTGACCGGGTGAGCAGTCACCAATAGCATAAATACCTGCAACAGAAGTCTGCTGGGTTTTATCCACAACTACCCTTCCCTTATCTATCCTGACACCATTTTCCTCCAGTCCAATGTTTTCAATATTCGGAGCAATACCAACTGCACTCAGCACAATATCAGCCTCCAGAACAGACTCTCCTGAAGCATTTTTCACATGTGCCTTAACCCCTGCACCTGCAGTATCAACCTTGGTGACTTCACTGGAAGTGAGGACGGATATTCCTTTTTTCTTGAGTTGCTTCTCCAGCTCTTTGCTGATGTCTGCATCTTCTACAGGCACAATACGATCCATAAACTCCACGATAGTTACTTTAGTACCCATCGAGTTGTAGAAATCTGCAAACTCAACACCTATTGCGCCGCTTCCTACTACAACCATAGACTTTGGCTGCTCTGGCAGCACCATTGCTTCTCTGTAACCAATGATTTTCTTACCATCCTGTGGCAGGTTAGGAAGCTGCCTGCTCCTTGCACCGGTTGCTATAATGATATACTTGCCTTCCACAACCTGTTTGGAACCGTCAGCTGCAGTTACTTCAATTTTACCTTTAGACGCTATCCGCCCGTAGCCCATGATGACATCGATCTTATTTTTCTTCATCAAGAACTGAACACCTTTGCTCATCTTGTCTGCCACACCCCTGCTGCGTTTGACAACTGCAGGAAAGTCATGTTCAACACCGGATGACTTTATACCGTAGTCTGCACTGTGCTTCAGGTAATCATAAACTTGTGCACTTTTCAGGAGTGCTTTTGTTGGGATACAACCCCAGTTCAGACATACACCTCCGAGGCTTTCCTTTTCAATGATGGCCACCTTGAAACCAAGCTGTGAGGCCCTGATTGCAGCGGGGTAACCACCCGGACCGCTTCCTAAAACGAGTACGTCGTATGCCATGACTGTTTGTTTTTTGGTTTAATGGGTGCAAAATTAATGCATCCTTTTCATAAAATGTCAGAACTATTTGAAATGAGTGAGGTGCTTGCTGAATCTTTGTGTAGCGAGTGCACCAACCTGCTTCCCTTGCCATTCCCCAGCCGTGATGGCATCTCGGAAGTGAATGCCCCCATATAACCTCGAAATGGCAGCTTCTGCTGCAGCTGAACGAAATGAATTGAATGTCCTTATGGGCAGACCAAACTCAACTTCAGTATCATCAGCAAAACTGAAATCCTCTCCAAAAATCCGTGTCAGGATAATAGCGGCAGTATGAGAAGCAACACTGTGGCCAGATACATATTCCGGAAAGGGCGGGGTCTGTAAGAGGGGTTTCCAGGATGGATCTATCGCTTGTTGTATGACTGTTTCTGGTCTGACTCTGTTGCTTCTGTATTTTTCATCCCAGCAGGCTATAAATCCATCTGCAAGAGCTATAGCGGACAGCGCATGGGCCAGCGCAGTTTCATTGATACTGAGACCTGCATTTATCGCTGCGATGCCTGTAATACCCATCCAGTGACCTCCTGGCGATATTTTTTTGAGTCCGAATTCAACATGTCCGATTTGCGATACCGCAAACGGATTACAATCCCAGAAACTGGCAATATTTCTTTGTTCCGAAGTAGCTTGTTTACCCAAATTATATACTTCAGTTAATTGTTTGTAAAAAGAGGAGCCTTTAGACAGGTTAAACTTTGCAGGAACAGGAGGTTTGAACTGTTGTGCGGAGTCAAGTAAAAAAGTTCTGATGGTATTCCAGTGCGGCTCTACAGGAGACATAAAAGCAGGGGGTGTAGGCTGCCAGTAAGCCTGTCCGCTTCTGGGTGTATACCTGGTTCGGTTAGTTAATTGTCTGAAACCATCAGTTGCTGCAAACGCTGTTACGTGCTTGACGATTTTGTCGGCTGCTGATTGAGAAAACATCAATCCTGATTCTGGCAAAGAAGATTTTTTGTGAAGATTAATGAGGGAGTCAATTTTCCTTTTTAGCATGAATCCTGATGGAAGCATTCTTTGCGCCATCTTGTAAACTACCAGCATCATGGTTAGTTCAGGCTCCGCGCCATATTTCTCGTCATTGTCCAACACCGGAGAAGTAAACTGACGTATACTGCCAGTCAGACTTTTGTAGCCTGTGTCAAACAGCGCTGCAGATTCATAGGCAGCTAGGTTGATATAGGCATAATACCGGCTTGCCGCAACCGGAGAAGTGACATCACTCACCATAACATCGGTAGCCGATTTCAATGCGCCCACATAGTCTGTTGCACTAAACTTTTGCTGAGCATTTACCCATGATGCAAAAAAGCACACTAAGCATAAATAACATGTTTTCATCCCTGCCAAAATTGATCAGTATTGATAAAAAACGGGGTCATCGTTGTTGCGTCCAACCATCAGGATTTTTTTACCTCCTGATCCGGGTAACACCAACAGATCCCTAACTGCTCCTGTAACCTGTAGACCTGACTTAACCTGATCTACATACTGAAAGTTTCCTTTGCTATCACCTGATAATAATACACCATAAGACGCGTCCATTTTCCCAACTTTTATCCTGGCTTGTTCATTATTACCAAATAATAAAATATCCGGAGAGCCATCAGCATTGAAATCATCCACATGAATAACGTGAACTGGCGAAAAGTTAGCTTCCACCGGTAAAGCATGTAAAACAAATCCGTTGGGTGTATTTTCAAACCAAACTGTTTCAAGTACTTCCGCTTTTAGCAGTAAAGCCATTTGCAGCTGTGTACTGTCGAGAATATCTGTAAGGCTAGCATCAGCGTAGGAGTCATAGGTTGGAAACCTTTGCCTGAGGCTAACCATCTGATCTGTGAGTTCATCGCGGGAAGCCATGGGGTATGATTTCCCCATGATATCATGAAAGATAAGCGGGTCAACAAAGCCGTTGCTATCGAAGTCCCCATAATACAACTTAACCGGATTACCCCTACCCGCTTTGAAGGGAGAATTTGTTCCCCAGTTTCCGGCGATGAGATCCAGGTCACCGTCTTGGTCAAGATCTGATGCTTTGATACAGTTCCACCATCCAGCATATGATTTAGTAAAAAAGCGTGCGGAGACATCCTGTATCTTACCCTCCTTGTATTGAAACACAAGCGGAGACATCCATTCACCCGTTACGATGAGCTCATTGGGACCACTTTGGTCAATGTTCATCCAGATAGCGTCAGTTATCATTCCGAGCGAGCTGAAAAATGAAGCTTTCTCAGTTGTCACATCCCTGAACTTACCTTTACCATCATTCTCCAATAGCATACTTGACGGGACCATGGGGTAGCTTCCGGGGATGCACCTTGAACCAATAAACAGATCCTGATCGCCATCTGTATCGAAATCGAGCGCTACAACTACGGATCCGGCATTTAACTCTATCGGCAATAATTCTTTCTTGCGGAAAAACCTCCCTCCCTGATTCAGATATAACCTGTCTTGCAACATTTGTTCATCGTCTATAGCATAGCCTCCGCTTACCACATAAAGATCAAGATCACCATCCTGATCAACATCAACAAAAACAGCATCGCAATCTTCGGCTTCGGCATCGGTTGCAAAATCCTGCTGAAGTTTTTCTATATAAGTCCCGTCACGGTTTTGCACAAACAATTTACCGGCTTGTCCCTTTGGTCCGCATACATAAACATCCTCGAGCTTATCCCCATTCACATCACCTTTTGCAAACCTTGGACCGCTGAATGATAGCATATTAGGCATCAGGGGTTGAAGCTTGAAATCATTGACTTTGTCTTCAATGTGCTGATAACTTATTTTAGGTGAAGCCTTTGTGAAAAGCGGACTACTTCTTTTTGGTATTGGTTCTTTGCCTTTTATTTTCAAATCCTGCGCAACAAGAAGCAATGTATCTAAAGGAATACTTTGAGTGATTATCTGGTAATTACCATCGGGCCAGCGTATGGCAATAGAATCTATTTTGGCTGCACTAAATCCAGCGTGTAAGGGCGTTTGCATAGACGACTGAAAACCATGAACCGGATAGTTTTGGAGGGTAATTGTCTGATCGTTCGTAAATAGGGTGACAACAGCACCGATTGCGGCTGTATTTTTACCAGCACCGCTAAGTCTGAGTTTTAAATAATGGCCTTTACCATTTAATTCAACATGGTTA
>JBILSG010000142.1:0-6369 GCA_044372235.1 Chitinophagaceae bacterium | reverse complement strand
ATAAAATTATTGCTGAAACTGAAAAAGAAGAGGCTGCCTGCAGACAAACTTCTGAAAAGGCAAGAGCCGCTGTTGATTCAAGGTTGTTGGCATCATTCGACAGAATCAGGAAGAACTTCAGAAATGGTCTCGCAGTTGTTCCTGTTGTTCGTGATGCCTGCGGCGGTTGCTTCAACGCCATCCCTCCACAACGTCAGAGTGAAATAAGGCAACACAAGAAAATAATAGTTTGTGAAAACTGCGGCAGGGTTTTGGTTGACGAGGATCTCAGCGCAAAGTAATAAGCTAACAAAAAATATAAGGAAGCGGATCAGGAAACTGAACCGCTTTTCTTTTTAGATACTACACCTTTAACTTCGGCTATCATGCGCAGCCATTCAGGCTCATGTATTCTGGGAACGCCAACTTCATAATTACAAAACAGTAGCATTTCCTGATTAACTATTTGACAATTGAATTTTCTGAACACCTTCAGCACTTCATTGGTTACGGTATAATCAAACGACACGTCATAAATAATTTCAACAGGTTTTCTGACAATAGGCGTCAGCTGCATTGCCAGTGCTGCAGCTGATTTATAGGCATTTATCAATCCCGGCACACCCAGCAGGGTCCCTCCGAAATACCGCACAACAATAACCAATACATTGGTCAATCCCTTGCTATCGATTTGACCCAGGATTGGCCTGCCGGCAGTTCCTGATGGCTCACCGGCATCCGTTACCCTGAAGTTATTACCATCATTGCCTATTCTGTATGCAAAACAATGGTGTGAAGCTTTAGGATGTTCTTTCTTAATATCATTCAGGATAGCCTTGAACTCATCAACAGCAGCTATTGAATGAACGTATGCAATAAACCGGCTACCCCTGTCATTGAATTCAGCCATTGCAGGTTTTTCTATCGTCTGGAAATAGTTTGGATCCTGCTGATTCATCTGTGCTTTTTATATGTTACTATCCTGTCTTTTCCAACCTGTGTAATGTGATGAAAGACAGCAATTCCGGGCACTTCCGGCACCCTTAGTCCGCCACCTGTATTTAAGGTTGTATTGGTAACTATTTTTATCTCATCCCAGAAACCGGAATCCAGAAAATACTGCAATGTCTTTTTACCGCCTTCCACCATCAACCCCTGAATCTTTTTTGCATAGAGCCAGTCAAGTAAGGGTTGAGGACCCAGCTCCAGATTCATTTTAAGAAAAGTAACATGACCCTCCACACCCTCTTTCAGTTGGTTAACAACAACTGCGGGCTGCCCATCACCGAACATCTTCAAATCATCCGGTAATTGTCCAGATACATCAATAATGATCCGCAGCGGAGAAGGACCTTCAACCAGTCTTACGTTCAGCAATGGATCATCAAGCACCGCCGTACCTGCACCAATAAGGATGGCATCTTCAGCAGCTCTCCAGCTATGAACAAGCTTATTGGTTTCTTGACCAGAAATAAAAAGACGCACTGCTGAGCCACTCCCCATGAATCCATCTGCAGTTTCAGCCCACTTCAGTGTAATATATGGCCTGTGCTCAATGTGATAAGTAAAGAACCGGCTGTTAAGTGCGATAGCTTCCTTTTCAAGCAAACCCTTATCCACGCGCAATCCTGCATCACGCATACGTGCGATTCCCTGACCTTTTACAGCATCAAAGGGATCAACCGCTGCAACCACTACGTGTTGTATGCCAGAACGAATAAGCAGGTCAGCGCAGGGAGGCGTTTTACCCTGGTGCGCACAGGGCTCCAGTGTCACATACATGGTAGACTTACTGATGAGGTGCTGATCTGCAGGTGAAACAGCATTCAGGCAATTAACTTCTGCATGCGGACCACCAAATTGTTGATGCCAGCCCTGCCCGATTACCCTGCCGTCATAACAAAGCACGGCACCTACCATAGGGTTAGGTGAAACGTATCCACGCCCTGCTGCAGCAAGCTCCAGCGCCAGTTCCATGCAATCATTAGCTGTCAACCCCAACATAAAAAAAGGATTTCTCACTTTCAGGCATGATGCCTGCAGGTGAATCAAGTTGCCAAAGTTAAATGAATTACTTTTGGCTTGTGCAAATCAGAGAAGCATACCAAGAATTAAGAATGGCCCTGTCAGTCATGTACGACCTGAGAGAGTCTGCAGGCATAGCAGACATGGTGATGGAAGAAATTACAGGGTGGGAACGATCACTGCGTATTATTCACCACAATGAGGAGTTGTCTGAGGCACAGCAGGAACGTTTTCAGCAATGCAGCAGGGAGTTGTTACATGGCCGGCCCATTCAGTATGTGCTGGGACATACCTGGTTTGCAGGCATGCGCTTTAAGGTAGATGAGCGCGTGCTGATTCCCAGACCCGAGACCGAAGAACTTGTTGAAATCGTCAGAAGTATATACAGGAACAAACATCATGCAGAAAACTACCAAATCAGCATGCTGGATATCGGCACCGGCAGTGGTTGTATTGCTATCGCATTGAAAAGATACTTTGAAGACTGGAAAGTTACTGCGATGGAAAAAAGTAAAAAAGCCATTGAACTGGCCATGTTCAATGCAGAGCTTCTTGGAACTGACATTAAATTCATTGAAGCAGACATACTTGTAGAAGCCTGGAATGACCACAAACCATCATTTGATGTAATGGTCAGCAATCCCCCTTATATACCAGAAGAAGACAAGCAGGAGATGGCACTCCATGTTTTAAAGCATGAACCACACATGGCCTTGTTTACGGAGCATGAAGACCCCCTTATATTTTACAAGGCCATTGTGAATTTCTCCTTGCATCACCTTTTCAGGGGAGGCATGCTATTCTTTGAAACCCATGCAACATATGCCCATCAGGTAGCCTTGTGGATGGAGGCTAATGAGTTTGAACAGGTTACAGTATTGCAGGACATGCAGGGCAAAGACAGGATAGTTTATGGCACCAAAACAGGTGCATCCCTCTAGTTTACTATTGTTTTTCGGTTGACAGCACAGTGCGGGCACCAAGCTCTTTAGCCACGCGCATCACCCCAACTACAGCATCTATATCAACGGTTTTATCTGCATTGATGACAATTGTAGGTATTTCCGTCTTTTCTTTTGCGATTACTGGTTGAAGCATTGCCTTGAGTGAATCAAAAGACACAGGTGTTGTACCCACATAGAACTGACGGTTGGCGTCGATGGACACAACAACGTTCTGTTTGGCCTTTGTATCACCGGTAGATTTGGGCTGGGAGAGTTTAATGACATTGGGATTAGCCAGCGTGGATACAATGAGAAAAAACATCAACAAGATGAACAGAATGTCATTGAGTGCTTCTGTAAATACCTCCGTTTCTCCACGTAATTTTTTTCTGATTTGCATGCTGATTTAGTCTTGTTTGACTGCGTCTTGAAGAATATCGAGAAAATCTGTTGCAGCCACTTCCATCTTATTGGCTGTCTTGTCTATTTGTGTATGCAGGAAACTGGATCCGAGAAATGCCAGCAACCCAATAACCAGTCCTGTTATTGAAGTCACAAGCTTCACATACAATCCACCTGCAATCGTATTCAACACAAATTCACCAGTTGTATTGATATCGAAAAACAACTGCATCAGTCCTGCCAATGTTCCAACAAATCCAAATATCGGAGCTGCACGTGCAATTACACTCAGCACACTGAGGTTCTTTTCAAGGTTGTACATTTCCAGCCTGGCAACACTTTCCATACTCCGCTCGATGGCTTCAACAGGTTTGCCTATACGTTGAACACCTTTGTCGATTATCCGGGCAACCGGGTTATCCGTATTCCGTGTCATGGATCTTGCCGCGGTTACATTTCCGTTGGCAATATGATCACGGATTATCCGCATGAAATTATCATCTATTTTCCCTGCTTTTGTGATAGCAATATACCTTTCAAAGAAAAAGAATACGGCCAATACAAAAAGCAATCCAAGTGGTATCATCAACGCTCCACCAGACTGTAGCACATCAAACAGGTGCATAGTCTTTGAGACGGTTGCAGGCGGTGAAACAATGGGAGAAGCTGTATCGGCTATCTGGAGCAATTGAATAAGCATATATCTGTAGTTTTTTAGGCTATATGAAGGTGAGATTTTATTTTCTAAAAATCTTGATAAAGTTATTCCGCAGCAGCAAGTTCCCATGACCTGAGGAGCTCTACCAGAACCAACACTGCCTTTTCCATATCCTGAACACTCACAAACTCATGCTTCGAATGCAGGGCCATTTCTCCTGTAAAGATATTTGGACAAGGCAAGCCCATAAAAGACAAACGTGAACCATCAGTTCCACCTCTCACCGGCAAGCTCAAAGGCTCAATTCCGCATGCACGCATGGCATTATCTGCGTGGGCAACAACTTCTGGATGTTGATCCAATACTTCCCGCATGTTTCTGTATTGCTCATGAACTTTAAATGTGTATGATGCCCCAGGAGCCTGTGATATCATTTCACGAAGCAGCGCTTCAAGTCTGGCTTCATGCGCTGCCAGCATTTTTGTATCAAAATCCCGTATGATGAATTTTACTACTGCGGATTCTGCTCCTCCTTTTATGTCTGTTGGATGCACAAAACCTTCCCTTCCCGCTGTAACTTCAGGCGCCCATTCGGTCTTGGGTAAGGCCGCAACAAAATCTGATGCAAGCTTGATTGCATTAACCATTTTGCCTTTGGCTGAACCCGGATGGGCAATTACACCCTTAATATGCACTTCAACACCATCAGCTGAAAAAGTTTCTGACTCCAGTGATCCCAGCTCACTGCCGTCAAGTGTATAGCCAAAATCCGCCCCAAGCTTTTCCATGTCGAGGTGTTCCACCCCCCTCCCCACTTCCTCATCAGGGGTGAAAAGAATACGCACAGCACCATGTTTAATTTGATCATCGCACATCAGTTTCCTGGCTAACTCCATGATGATGGCCACACCGGCCTTGTCATCTGCTCCCAGCAAGGTTAGTCCGCCTGCGGTGATGATGTCATCTCCTTTTTTTTGGATCAGGTAAGGATGATGAAGCGGAGAGATTACCTGAGCAGGGTCATCCGGCAGTATGATATCCTGTCCCTGATATGCAGCATGGTAGATGGGCTTTACACCTGTGCCGCTGCAATCCGGTGCAGTATCCACGTGAGCACAAAGACAGATTACGGGCACCTTTTTAGGGGTATTTGCCGGGATTGTAGCATATACATACCCCCACTCATCAAGGTGTGCATCAGTAACGCCCATTTCAAGCAATTCCTTTACCAGCAAGGCAGATAAATCTTTTTGCTTTGCGGTTGAAGGAAAGGTTTTACTCTCCGGATCACTCTGGGTGTCAATCTGCACATAACGCATAAACCTTGTGGCAATAACTTGCATATAATTGATTTGAATTGTAAAGTTATCACAGGTATTTGCATTAAATTCAGAATAAATTAGTCTGATATGAAAAAAACAATCATCGCATCCCTGGTTGGCGGGATAATCATCTTTTTCTGGCAGTTCCTGTCTAATGCTGCACTTGATCTCCACAGGCCTGCACAGCAATACACTGCAAAGCAGGACTCCATCCTGAATTATCTTTCAACACACTTGGAAGAAGGGAAATATTTTCTTCCTACTGTACCTCCTGGTGCAAGTGCTGATGACATACAAAAGAGAATGGACCTTTCAATGGGCAAACCCTGGGCGATCATTGATTACAAAGCGTCTATGTCTACGAACATGGGGATGAATATGACCAGGGGATTGATTATTGATATCATCATCGTTTGGTTGTTGATTTCACTTGTAAATAGAAGTAAAACAAGGACTTTCGGAAGCATTTTCTACCTTTCACTCATCATTGGCATACTTTCATTCCTTTCATTCCCCTACACAAATTTCATCTGGTATGAAAGTCCGGGTATCTATATCGAATTGCTTGATGCAATTGCCTCCTGGGGTTTATGTGGCTTATGGTTGGGGTATTACCTGAAAGAGAAAGCGAACTAATTCACCCACATCTAATAAAAAGCTGCGCAACTAGAAAGAAATCAGTTGCTAAAACGGTGCCCGCGCAGGAAATCTTCCACTGCCATGCGCTTTTTTCCTTCCAGTTGCATTGACTTAATATAAAGCCAGCCGTCAGCGGCTGCAAACCGGAGGAATGACTTCCCATCAGTTTCCCAGCTTCCAGACGCTTTTCCATGACCTTTTTCCTCAAAGGTTGCTGCAAAAATCTTTAAACTCTTCCCTTCCAGACTGGTAAATGCACCGGGATAAGGAGACAGGCCTCTGATGAGGTTATACACCTGAACTACACCCAGATTCCAGTTGATGTTGCAGGTAGCAGTATGTATTTTGGGCGCCGCAGGCAAAGATGTTTGATCAGAGGAATCTGCTTGCGGGAAAGGTT
>JBILSG010000141.1:0-6398 GCA_044372235.1 Chitinophagaceae bacterium | reverse complement strand
TTGGCGTTTTGATTTTCCATGAACCTTTTCTCTACTCGTCCGTAGCGGACATGACTGAGATTTTTAACCCACTCAAAATAGGAAACAGTTACACCTCCTGCATTCAGGTACATGTCTGGTATAACCAGTGCACCTTTGTTGATCAGGATTTCATCAGCTTCAGGGGTGAGTGGACCATTTGCAGCTTCACCAATTATTTTTGCCTGAACGCGTGATGCATTTTCGCCATTGATTACATTTTCCAAAGCAGCTGGAACAAGGATATCACAAGGTGCTTCCAGTGCATCAGTATTCTTACCTAAGTTTTGAGCTCCCGGGAAGTCAAGTATAGATCCAGTGGATTTTCGGTGCTGAAAGACCCCTTCAACATCCAGTCCGGAATCATTGTATATTGACCCTTCATATTCTGCTAGTCCAACAATGATTGCTCCATTTTCCTGAAAAAACTTTGCGGCATGGTATCCTACATTTCCCAATCCTTGTACAATGATTTTCTTCCCTTCAATACCAAGTGAAAGACCCAGGCTATCCATAACTTTTTTATTGTTGCAAACTTCACGGATACCATAAAAAACGCCAAGTCCGGTGGCCTCTTTTCTACCTCTTACGCCACCCTGACTAACAGGTTTTCCAGTGACACATGCAAGCGAATCAATTTCTCCGGGATGCATCGCGGTATAGGTGTCAAGAATCCAGGCCATTTCTCTTTCACCTGTACCATAATCAGGTGCAGGTACGTCTTCTCCTGGACCAATAAACTTCTTTTTGATCAGTTCGCTGGTATACCTTCGGGTAATTTTTTCAAGTTCGTAGGGTGAGTATTTTTTGGGATCAATACTAATTCCCCCTTTTGCGCCACCAAAAGGAACATCTACTATAGCGCATTTGTAAGTCATGAGCGCTGCAAGTGCCATTACTTCATCCAGGTTAACCATTTCACTGAAACGGATACCACCTTTGCAAGGTTGCTTATGGTGGGAGTGCTGGACCCTGTAGGCCTTAATGACTTCTATTTTATCCCCGATTTTAACCGGGAAATGCATGCGCAATACACTGTTACATTGTTTTATCTGCTCCAGTATTCCTGCATCGAAATTGGTGAATTTTGAAGCTTTGTCAAAACTTTTGCAAACGGCATCAAAAAAACTGTATTCGGGATTCATATTAATCGAATTTTTGAATTTTTTCTAACACCGCAAAGGTACAAAGGTTCTTTATTCCTTTTCGAGTTTGGATATTTTTTTGTCTACGCTAATGATATAAAGTATTAGTCCGATCATTATTGTTAACAATACTGCTACTACCACATAAATTTTGCCATTGCTTCTCATGTCAAATGCCATCGGACTGGCTTCTGCTGTTTGTTGTGCGTTTACCAGAGATGCGAAGAGGATGAAGATGATTGAAAGGATACTATTTTTCATTGTTATTCCATTTTTTTTCGAGTAAAATTGTATATCTGATCTTAAGCGTTGCAATCCAGGCACCGAGGAGTGTCCATCCAATAACGGCAGGATAGAAAACCATGCGCATCCGTGAATCAATGTCGTTGAAATTAAGTGCAGGATTCCCTTCCTGTCCGGGATGCAGACTTGGCAGTAATCGGGGGATAATCCAGATTGTGGGGAAAAGCATGGCATAGGCAAAAATGTTATAAACAGCACTTACTCTTGCTCGCTGATCCATGTCGTTGATGGAGCTTCTGAGGATAAAATAGGCTCCGTAAATAAGGAGTGCAATAGCTGCGCCGATCAATTTGGGTTCACGCATGATTGATCCAAATGAGGCATATGCCGGATTGTTTGGGTCAGCCCAGGTGTAGCTTGCCCAGATTGCTCCGGTTGCATATCCCAGAATGCCCATGTAAGTTCCAACACCCGCATACGACCTTGCTTTTACATCATGGGTGTAGTCTCCTTTACGCAGGTATTTGATACTGTGAATCACTGAAACGGTGAACAGGATCATCATGGCAAACCACATGCAAACATGATAATAAAGATTTCTGATTGTTTCACCAAGTTGAGGCAGTTCTGGTACGGGAAGAAACATCCCGCCAACAACGGCATAAACCAATAAAAAGATTGAAGTTAATTTCCACCAGGATAGTCGCATAGAAAATGGATTGTGTTTATCGAATTTTTAATATTGAATAATTGATTAATCTTTCCATAGAAACGGGTAAAGTATTACTGAAAGTAATACTATCAGTATATCTAAGGCTGCAAGTAACATAACCAGTTGTAATGGTACTCCTTCTCTGAAAACCTCCGCAAATGCAGTTTTTGACAAACGAATCATGAGCAGAAGCTGCGGAATAATCAGCGGGAATCCGAGTATTGCCATCAGTGAGGCTTGTTGCATTGCCTTTGAAGCAATCGCGGCCAGCATTGTAAAAATAAGTCCGAGACCGGCAGCACCCATGAGGCTGATCAGATAAAACTGTAGGAACGAAACAGCCGGACTACCTAAAAAAGCAGCATAGAGCAGCAGGTTTATACTGCTCATAACCAGCATCAGTACTACATTGTATATAAGTTTAGCTAAGATGAAAACAGACGGGGGAGTGATGCTGTAGTAATAAAGCATCCTGCCTTTTGCTTCCTGCAGAAAGCTTTTTGCAATAGCATTGATGCAGATAAACAATTGTGTAATCCAGAATAGGCCGTTCCAGGTTTCACTGTCAGGAGACTCCATGGTCAGGTATATTACAAAGACCGTGGATGCGATATACAACATGATGCCATACAACGTATGTTGCTGTCTGGTTTCAAGCAGGAGCTCTTTGCGTAATAGTGCTTTAATCTTGTTGATATTGGTCACTTTTCTATTTTATTTTTTGAAGCAGTTTCTGCAACGTGCTTCGTAATGGTCTTTTTCTCCAAGAACAACCTGGTCTTTATTGGTTGTAATCCTGTACGAATAGCTTGCTGTTCCGCCACATTGCATACAAATAGCATGAAGTTTGGTTACATAGTTAGCAATGGCAAGTAGTTCAGGCATTTTACCGAAAGGCTTTCCGGTATAGTCCATGTCCAATCCCGCTACGATAACTCTTTTTCCAAGGTCGGCAAGTTTTTCACATACTATTACGATATCCTGGTCAAAAAATTGTGTTTCATCCAATCCAATTACTTCAAAATCGACTGATTTCTCCAAAATTTCATAAGATGACAGCACCGGAATAGCATCAATCATATTTTCATTGTGTGAAACAATGCTTTTTGCATGGTATCTGGTATCGATGCTTGGCTTAAAGATTCCCACACTCAAATTGGCAATCCTTGCCCTTTTAAGTCTTCTAATCAGCTCCTCCGTTTTACCCGAAAACATGGATCCGCAAACAACTTCTATCCAGCCACCTTTACTTATATGAGGTTCAATAAACATGAAATATGATTTCTTTTAAGATATTATTGGTTTTTGAAGCCGGGCAGTTTCTGGATATAATCAAGAATAATATGGGTAGCTCCAAGATTCTTTTGAACGAAATGTAACGCAGTTGATTCACCTTTTTGTCTTTCTATAGGGTTCCTGAACAGGTTATCCAATAGTCCCTTCAGTTCAGCATAGTTCCCGAAAGTATACGCTCCTCCCAGGCCAACCAAAGCCTCTGCCTCACCAGAACGATGGTAGCTGGGACCAAAAACAGTTATTTTGCCATAAACCGCAGCCTCGAGAATGTTGTGGATGCCTGATTTATTGAACCCTCCGCCAATATAACTAATGGTACTCCACCTATAAAGCCTTGAAAGCATCCCCATGGTGTTAATGATTAGAATATTGACTGTAGAGTCAATCTGTTCATTGACTTCGGTAAGTAAAACAGCATTTGGGAAAAGGGATTGCAATCGGGCAATTGATTTTGCATCAATTTCATGTGGTGCAATGATGGCCTTAATCTCAGGATGATCTTTCATATATTCAGAAAGTATTTCCTCATCCTCTTTCCAGCTGCTGCCAGCTACAATGACTTGACTGTTTTTACAAAAAGAATCAATGATGCTGTTTTGAAATGGCATAGACGCAATTTCCTGTACACGATCAAAACGGGTATCACCAGAAATGCTGGCAGAAGATCTGATATGATGACTTGTAATCAGTTCAAGTGATGACCTGTCCTGCACAAAAATGTGATTGTAGTAATTCAGCATTTGTCTGAGAAAACCTCCAAAAACACCAAAATAATTTTGCTCAGCTTTGAAAATTGCTGCTATTAACATGGTAGGGATCTCTCTTTCACGTAAGGTTTTGAGGTAGTGAAACCATGACTCGTATTTTACAAAAATAGCCAGCGAGGGTTTAACAATATCAAGGAACATTCTTGCGTTTTTCCTACCATCCATGGGTAAATAGGTAACCAGGTCAGCTCCCTTGTATTTTTTTTGAATTTCATAGCCTGACGGTGAGAAAAAAGTAAGTAATATGAAGCTATCTTCATATTTAGACCTTATTTTTTCAAGCAAAGGCCGACCTTGTTCAAACTCCCCAAGTGATGCGCAGTGCATCCAGATTATTTTTTTACCAGTAGTAGGTATTTGTTCTTGTAAAAGGGTAAAAACCAATTTTCTGCCTTCCAGCCATAAACGGGCTTTGGGGCTCCAGAATGATGCCAGCCTGATTACCAACTGATAACATCTTAAAAAAAAATTATATAGAAACAATACTTAAGGATTTGGATGGCAAAACTACAACCTATTCAACGGAAACCCTGTATTTTTCATAATTTCGCACCACAATTCATTTCTTATGGTACCAATACAAATGGTTGATCTTAAACGTCAATACCTTAAAATAAAGTCTGAAGTTGATAAAGCAATACATGAAACACTCGATGCAACCGCATTCATCAATGGCAAAGCTGTTGCTGATTTTGCCCTCGAGTTGTCGGCATACCTTCAGTCTGAACATGTTATACCCTGCGCCAATGGAACCGATGCGCTTCAGATTGCCATGATGGCACTTGAGCTTCAGCCAGGGGATGAAGTAATTACGCCATCATTTACGTATATAGCCACAACCGAAGTGATGGCTTTACTTAGGTTGAAACCTGTTTTTGTAGATGTTGATCCAGTTACCTTTTGCCTGAATCCAGAAGAGGTGAGAAAGGCAATAACCCCCCGCACAAAAGCCATAGTGCCTGTTCACCTGTATGGACAGTCAGCAGATATGCAGTCAGTTATGGCAATTGCAAAAGAGTTTGGGCTGTATGTTATTGAGGACAATGCGCAGGCCATAGGAGCAACCATAGATATGGGAAGTGAGGGGATTAAGAAGACGGGTACAATTGGACATATCGGGTGTACATCATTTTTCCCATCAAAGAACCTGGGGTGTTTTGGTGATGGCGGTGCATTGATGACTAATGATGGGGAACTTGCCAGAAAAATAAAAATGATTGCCAATCATGGACAAAGCAAACGCTATTATCATGACGTTGTAGGATGTAATTCGAGGCTGGATACTATACAGGCCGCAATTTTACGGATAAAACTGCGTTATTTGGATGAATATAATCAATCCAGGCGCATGGCAGCTGCAAATTACAACAAGTCATTTGAAGGGATTAAGTCCCTAATCACACCAAAAACTGCTTTGGGGAACACCCATGTATTTCACCAGTATACGATGATTCTTGAGCAGGTTGACCGCGATGGACTTGTTGAATACCTTGCCTCGAAGGGTGTTCCTTCCATGATTTACTATCCTGTACCTGCTCACCGACAGAAGATGTTTTCTTTTCTGAATTTGCCTGATGTTGATCTGCCTGTAACCGACTGGCTGACTGAACGGGTAGTATCTCTTCCGATTCATACCGAGTTGGATCAGGATCAGCAGGAGTTGATTATCGACTCAGTAAAATCTTTTGTGCAACTATAAATTAATCTGAATATCCATGAAAATTACTGTTATTGGCACCGGCTATGTTGGACTTGTAACTGGAACCTGTTTCGCAGAAACGGGTAACGAAGTGACCTGTGTAGACATAGATCAGCAAAAGGTAGATAAACTCAAATCCGGAGAGATCACAATTTATGAGCCCGGACTGGAAAAAATTTTCCTGCGCAACCTCAAGGAGCAGCGTCTTCGATTCACAACTGACCTCAAGGATGGTATACAGGATTCCAAGATATTATTTCTGGCATTACCTACACCACCCGGTGAAGATGGCTCAGCAGATTTGAAATATGTGCTGGGAGTGGCACATGAACTTGGACTCATTCTGAACGACTATGTAGTTGTGGTAGATAAGAGCACCGTTCCTGTAGGAACAGCAGAAAAAGTTAAGAGTGCCATTGCTAAACATGCAAAAGTAGATTTTGATGTGGTCTCTAACCCTGAATTTCTGCGTGAAGGTGTTGCCGTTGACGACTTTATGAAGCCAGACAGGGTTGTTA
>JBILSG010000140.1:0-6416 GCA_044372235.1 Chitinophagaceae bacterium | reverse complement strand
AGAGATGATTCAAAATACCTTGCACTTAACGATACGTCTTTATTTACAGTCAGGTTAAAATATCCCGATGGATCCCAGAGGCAGCTTAGGTTCGATAATGACACCATGCAATTTATACCTGCCGTTATCAACGGAGCAGGTAATGAGAATCTTGCGAAAGTAATATTCAGGCCTGTGTTAACGGCTGATGGCGTTTATGAGCTGAGTGTGCAGGCAAAAGACAGAAGCAATAATCTTTCAGGTGCCTTGGATTACAATATCTCATTTGAGGTTATCAATAAACCGATGATCACAAATATGCTTAATTATCCTAATCCTTTTACAACATCTACAGCGTTCGTATTTACATTAACAGGTTCAGTGCTTCCAACCCATATGCGTATTCAAATCCTTACTGTTACTGGTAAGATAGTGCGGGAAATAAGTGCTCAGGAACTTGGGCCATTGCAAATAGGTCAGAATATCACCACATATAAATGGGATGGAAGGGATCAGTTTGGACAGCAACTGGCAAATGGTGTTTATTTGTACAGGGTAAATGCCGAGATAAATGGGAAATCAATCGAGAAGCTCAGCAGAGAGGGGATGAATACAGATAAATACTTTAAGAGCGGTTATGGTAAAATGTATCTGATGCGATAACCTATCACCATGCAAATGAGTTTTGATTCGTCTGCTTTCCAGTTACTTTTGTCGTGTTGCAGACAAAATCAATCTCTTGTTGATCATGAAAGAAGGAAGTCTGCTTTTCTGGAGGGAATTGATGCTGAGGTTTTGATTATGCTCGCAGAACGTCATCGCATAACACCGCTTGTTTATCTATCACTTAAAGACCAATTAGACCAATATCCGGATTTATTGCTGGAATTAAAGAACCGATTTGACTTCAATCGGTTGATGGCGCTGACACTCAAAAGTTATGAGACATGGCTGGAAAATTATTTGAATCAGCATGATATCAAATTCACTTTTTTGAAAGGACTGCAAATTGCAGAAAAGTATTATGGTGATATTGCCGGCAGACATGTTTTGGATATTGATATTCTGGTTGAAGAGGACGGCATAAATCAACTTCACCAGGCCTTAGTGGAGCATGGGTTTTATCCAGATCCTGATATTGTGAACTTTAATCGTTCCCAGCTTTCATTTTTCAGGGCAGTGAATCATGATTTGGCCTATATTAGGAAGAACCAGCATTTTAATGTTGTTATTGAAGTGCATTGGAGGTTCAGAGGACAGTTGAAAGCGTTTATTCTGGATGAGGTACGAACGCTTGATAAGGTTGAGGAATTGCTTTACCTGTGCACGCATGGTACTGAACATGCCTGGTTCAGACTGAAGTGGCTTTGTGATATATTGCAGGTGATAGATACTGTCAGTTTTGATTGGGATGCTGTAAGGCAAAGGGCACAGGAGCTTCATTGTCTATCGCACCTAGAATTAACCTGGTTGCTTATCAGGCAGCTATTTTCAATACCGATTCCACAGCCGGTTTTGAATGGCATGCCTGCGTCAATGCACCGCAGTAAAATGGAACACATCTTAAAAAGTATACAGCATTTATCCGGGGTCAATGAGAATGACCGCATGCGGCTTACTCATCTTGTTTATGTGTGGGGGTTTAATAAACGAATAGCAGGGTTACCATTAGTATTGAAATACTTGACTGGCCCAGAAGACTGGAAACTACTTCCCCTTCCACATTTTCTTTTCTTTCTTTATTTTCCGCTCAGACCTTTTCTTTTTCTATGGCGGAAAATAAAAGTTCGAAACGTTGCATAGGTTTGAACACCTCTAATTGTGCTGTATATTTGATGTTTAACAAAATACCATGTTTCAATACCTGGCATATGGTTTGAAAATAGAATCCTTGATTGAGTTTCCTGAACTCTTTCCGATACAATTCAGTGGTGAAGCAGATGTTTATGTAAGGATTGGCACATCGAGTAGTAATGAAGGAGAAACGGTGCTGTCAGCTGAAAAACAATTTGATCATGGCGCCCAGCATTATCAGCTCCGGGTGAATGGTGTTGCTGTTTATGAGGTTAAGGCAGGTAAGTTAATCAGTATTGTGATGCTAAAAGGGCATCAAATGGGTGCTGTAAGGTTGTATTGTCTCTCCAATGCTTTTGCAGCAGTTTTGTATCAACGCGGAACAATTCCATTACATGCATCCGGAGTTATTGTTGATGGCGGTGTTGCTATGTTTCTTGGCCCTTCAGGTGCTGGCAAATCAACTTTATTACTGTATTTACAGTCACAGGGGGTAAGGATTTTTTCTGACGATGTATGTGTGCCATTCATAGATGAAGCCAGCAGGGATGTTCTGGTACGTGCTTCTTATCCAATGTTAAAATGCTGGTCGTCTTCAATGGATTTACTCCAGGCTGGGTTCGAAAAAAAACACAGACTACAGGATGGCATAGATAAATTTGGTGTTTTTTTTCACTCAGATTTTGATATCAGGGCACTGCCTCCAAAGTTTTTGTTTTTTTTGGAAAAATCAGACAAGGATGGTGAGGTTAGCATTCAATCTATATCTGGCGTTGATGTTTTTTCAAGATTGGTGGCAGAGGCCTATCGTGGGCATCATTTTCGGGAAGACCTGCACAAGCAGATTTTATTTGATGTATTTACACAACTTTGCGTTCAGTCATCTGCATTTGTAATCAGGCGGCCTGCCGGTATTGATTCCATCGATACAATTGGTAAAAAAGTTATTCAGCAAATAATGATGTAAATTAGAGTATTATGTGCCGCTATATCCAAAGCAAGCAAGTAGTGCAGTCCAAAATTGATGATGAGGTTGTGATGATGGATATTGAATCAGGTTTTTACTTTGGTTTGAATTCTGTTGCTTCAATAATCTGGGAATTGTTGAAAGATGGAAAAACAGTCGATGAACTGGCGGAGTACCTGATAACTGAATATGATGTAAATCGTAAACAATGTCTGGAAGAGACTGATATCCTGATCAAAAAGATGCTTGACCTTAAAGTTATTCGTTGTCTGGAGGACAAATGATTAAAATAAATCCATTGATATTATTCCTTGAAGCTTGGGTTTTATTGCATTGGTCCAGGTTCAGGATTCTATTTACCCCATTTCAACAAATAGCAGGTCAGCTTGGAGAGGCACAGTTTGAAACACCGGAGGTTGAGATTGCAATGGATTGCCTTCCGCAATTAAGAATTGCTATGCGTAGGGCTGTGAAATATGCTCTCCACAACAGCAATTGTTTTGATCAGGCGCTTACAGCCATGGTGTTATGCCGCCGCAGGATGATTCCTGCAACTATCTATTTTGGGTTGTCAAAGGATGGTGGCCGGCTTAAAGCACATGCCTGGTTGCGTTGTGGGCATATTTTTTTAACCGGTTCCGGTATGAAAAAGAAGTATACTGCTGTAGCCTGGTTTGGTAAGTCATATAAACCTGAGATCGGAATATGAATATTTTTGGCGGTTTTTTTCGGGTTGATAGCACTGTTGATGGTGATAAAAAGCAATGGGATGTCGGAGCCTTTTTTGACTCAACCTGTGTCAGTGTCCAAAAATACATATCTGGTCAGTTCGGTTGCTGGGCTGCCGAAACCCAGCACTCACTGGACCTGCATAACCCTCCTTCCATTCAGGTAAGTAGCTGTAAGCGGTTTGTGCTTACTGGATATTTCAGGCTTGATTACCGCGATGAACTTGGGGATAAACTTGGCGTAAGGCATCAGGCTTTGTTGGAAACGCCGGATTGTGTGCTAGTCATGCTTGCCTTTGAAAAGTGGGGTATTGACTTTGTTGATCAGCTTGAAGGGGACTGGTCATTTGTTTTGTTTGATGAATTGAAAAATGAACTATTTCTTTTTAGAGATCCTATTGGGGCCAGTGCTATTTTTTATTTGCAGCATGGTGGATTCCTTTATTTTTCAATAGATCCGAGGTTATTCAATCATTTGAGCATTGAAATGACCATTGATCCTGAGCAGTTTTTTAAGTTGGGATTAAAGTCTGGTAAGTTGGATGATGGTAAAACAGTTATTCAGGGATTGTATACACTCAAAAGGGGAGAAGTAGTAAAGGTTGGGCACAACGTTTCCATTTTCAAACAGTATCCGTTGGTTCCGGAAAATCAGGAATTCCTCTTTAGGGAGGATGATGATTACATTGCATTGTTTAAATCTACCTATGCAGCTGCTGTAAGAACCCGGCTTGGCAATGAACCTGCAGGACTTTTTCTCAGTGCAGGTCTGGATTCTTCCATGTTGTGTTATTTTGCCTCCCGGGAATTATTGACAGCTGGTCGAATCTTAAAGACATTTACATCCTATCCCAAATTCATCAATTTATTTCCTCCAGAAAAACAGGAACGCATCCGGGAAGATGAACCTGCAAGGAGGTTTATTTCCCAGTTTACGAATATTGATGCCAGATTCCTGAATTTTCCGGATGCAGATATCGCAGCTGGCTTTGCAGGGAATGAGCCTTTTCAGCCGGTAAGGTGCCTTGTGAAGCCGAATACTTTCTGGATAGATGGTATATTTTCTGCAGCAAAGGGTGAAGGTGTCAGGACGATGATGGTTGCCAAAATGAGCAATTATACCGTTTCATGGGATGCCCCGATGCTCGGATTCTATTATCTTATCAGGCTTCAATTCAGTATGTTATGCTTTTTTTTTAAGGATTTGGCAGGGGGTAATCTGTTAAAATGGATGAAGGCAATAAAACATGAATTATTGGTACCAATACGAAGAGAAGGGACTCTGTTATTCAGGCGGCTGAGGTGCCGCTTGTTTGGTTTCAGCGTAGTGCAGGGATTATGTTATATGGGTAGATTTGAAACAGCTGGCTTCAAAAGGTGGGATTTGCGTAATCAATTTGTGCCAGGATATGCATCGGGATCAAATCCTAAAAGGCTTAGGAAAAATATTTTCAGTGCAACAGTTGATCAGCTTGGCATTTATAGTATTCTTGATAACTTAGAATATGGTATGGTGGTGGTTGATCCAACTGCCGACCGCCGACTCGTTAGCCTGAGTTTTGGATTGCCTGAAAGGTTGTTTTTTCAGCATGGTAAACGGAAATTCCTATACCGTTCCATTATGAAAGGTCTGATCGACGAAAGCATAATCAACAAAAGAGTACCATTTCCACAGGCGTATGACATAGGACTGCGTTTGATGGAAAGCAAGGGTATTAAGGAGAAGATGCAAAACCTTGAAAATGATAGCATGGCAAAAGGTGTTTTACATACGGAAGAGTCCGCTAAAGACTTGCATTTGATGAAAAGGTGGGGTATACAAACAGCAGGTTTATTGAAGGGGGGGGAGATCTTAAGACTTCTTTCATTATTTGAATTGCTCAAAAAATACCATTTGCCAAGGAAAAAGATTAAATTTGACTCATATACCCGTCATGAAGGAATGGATTAAACCTGAAATTGAATTGTTGGAAATAAGCCAAACCCTCGCCACCTGCAATGTGGCTGGTAAAGTTGAAGGTATAGACGATTTAAACGACACCCTCAATTGTGCAGCTACATCTTGATGCGCTGTATATATTTCCCTACTAAATCAAATTCAAGGTTTACACTGTCTCCTTCCCTCAAACGGGATATGTTGGTATGTTCGTAAGTATAGGGTATAATAGTAACCATAAATTTGTTTGTATTTAATCCGAATGCAGTCAGACTGGTTCCATTGACGCAGATAGATCCCTTTTCAATGATCAGCGGCATAAATTTTTCAGGGTATTCAAATGTAAAAAGCCAGCTTCCGCCGTTTTCGGCAATTTCAATACAGGTCCCTGTGGCGTCTACATGTCCCTGAACAAGGTGTCCGTCTAAGCGGTCTCCCAGTTTCATTGCTCTTTCAAGATTTATGTAATTTCCTGGTTCCCAGTTACTAAGGTTGGTTTTATCCAATGTTTCCTTTACTGCCGTTACACGGTACAGCGAATCTTTGATGCCATCAACCGTCAGACAAACCCCGTCGTGCGCAATACTTTGATCCAGTTTAACATCCTGTATAAAGGGTGCTTCAATCCAGGCAACCAGGTTGTTTTCGGGTTGTTCCAATGAATGGATAACTCCTGTAGCTTCAATAATTCCGGTAAACATCAACAATTATTTTTGCAAATGTCGGCATGAAAAAATGATTTTTGTATTCAATTTGGTGATTTCATTAAAAGATGTATCTTTGCCATCCGAAAAAACGGATTATACTATGCTGATTATCGATTCCAAAGATTGCGAAAACATAGACAAAGCGCTTAAGAAGTACAAAAAGAAGTATGAAAAGGCCAAGACCCTTTTACAGTTGCGTGAACGTCAGTCGTTCACAAAGCCTTCTATAAAGCGCAGGGGCGAAGTTCTAAAGGCTATTTACAAGCAAAAGATATTCAACGGAACGATCGAAGCTTAAAATCTTT
>JBILSG010000139.1:0-6447 GCA_044372235.1 Chitinophagaceae bacterium | reverse complement strand
GTTGGGTCCAGGTTCTGTAATTGATACGCAGGTATTTTGTTTTGCCCCTGCGGTATTGAAGACTAGCATTGGGTAACCAGTTGACAAAGGGCCTGTTGATGGTGGTTTCTTTGGTAACATTGATGCTGGACATGCGGGCCTGTTGCAGATACAGTCCGCTGCCGAAACTCCAGTAGCGGTTGACTTGGTGTCTGAAACTGACGCCTCCCCTGTCGTAAAAATTATCATTCTCAAACTGGTTGGTTAGCGTCGGAACAATGATGCTGTAAATTCCTGTGGTCAAATTTCTTCTGAAAGTCTGCTGATCAGACCCATTGTCATTTTTGCTCTTCGTATAAAAAAATTCCAGTTGGTCTTTTGAAGAAACAGGTTCGGTATAAGACAGTGTTGCTCCCCAGCGACGGGTGTCAACAAGCGTTACACCGCTCTGATCAAGCGTATCTTTTCCCCTGTTATAACGGTCGTTATAACTGACAGTCACCCCATCCCGGTCGTTTTCATTGTTGCCCTGTGTGAGGTTCAGGCTCGCCGTTCTGCCGCGCTTATTGAAGCGGTGGCGGTAGAGCATGCTGTTGCTGAGGTTATACCCACTGTTTCCAGAACGGTTGGTGGATTGCAAGGCACTGAAAGGGTTGATGCGACCTTTGGTGGTTAACGACTGGCTTTCGGTGATATAATCAGACAGTTGGCTACTGTATTCAGACCTGATCAACACCGTATGGGCACTGTCGAACATGTGGTCTATTTCGAGAAAGCCTCGCAGGTTTTTATTGGTATTACCAGATATGATTTTGGCAGTGTTGAAAAAAGAAGAATCATTGACCACAAAAGTTTCCCGGAAACGGTCACGGTTGTTGGTGATATCAATATCACTGTAAAAAATATTGGCTGCTATTTTAGTTTTCTTATTGAACTCTTCATTGTAATTGACCCCCCCACTCAAAGTAGTAGAGATACCATTGGCATTGCCTGAATACACATTGGTTCCGCCGGAAGCCGCTTTATCACCGGGGTTCATCTCTCCCAAAAAATCCTGGATGGTAAAATTCTGATTGTTGATGTTGTTATACTGTGTGAGGAAAGACAGCTTTCTTTCTCCGTTGATGAAATTGGCACTGGCTGCACTGGCATTGCGGTCTTTGGAACCATAGGCTATACTACCTTTCCCGAATACGCCTTTCTTTCTGTCTTTCTTAGTAATGATATTAATGGTTCTGATGCGATTGCCATCATCAAAACCACTGAACTGGCTTTGGTCACTCATCGCATCAATCACCTGTATTTTTTCGATGATGTCTGCTGGGAGGTTTCGTGTGGCCAATTTGGGATCATTGCCGTAAAAAGGTTTACCATCCACCAGAATTCTCGTCACAGGTTCACCTTGGGTTTTGATGGAACCATCACGGTCAACATCCATTCCCGGAACCTTTTTCAGCAGGTCTTCGGTTGAAGCATTGGGCAGCGTCTTGAACTGACTTGCATTAAACTCGGTAGTATCGCCCATCACAGCCATGGTAGCACTGCGAATGACGATGCTTTCCAGCATGTTGGCAAAGCGTTGCATACTGATTTTCCCCAAATCAGGAGACATTTGAGCAGAAGAAAGCTGAATGCCCTTTTCTGAAGATACATATCCAGAAAAACTGATGCGCAAAGCATATGCTCCTGCCGCCAATCCTGAAAAAGCAAATGATCCATCTGCCGCGGTTATACTTGATTTCACCAAAGCTGAATCCGGCAATACGAGTAACTGAACACTGGCACCTTTCAGACCTGCTTTGGCAAGACTGTCGGCCATGTCCACTACGCGGCCCCTGATAAGACCCGCCTCTTGCGCAAGCGCATGTCCATATTGGCTTGAAAACATTATTACAAAAACTAACCTCAAAAGAAAACCTTTTCTGCGCTTCACTTACTGCTTTTTTTTACGGGGGCTATCAATATTTGTCCTGCTTTCAACAACTCCTGTTCCAGTTCGGGATAAGGCAATGCTTGCGGATTAATTTTCTTTTCAATTGACATCACTGCAGCGATTGCAGCACTTTGTCCGAGTATCATGAACACCGGCTCCATTCTGATAGATCCGTATGCTATATGCGAACTGGATACGGCCACTGGAACAAGCAGGTTACTGCACTCTTTTTCTTTGGGCAGGATGGTTCCGTAATCGATGCTGTAAGGCCTCGCAGGCTTAACCCCAATATCACCTTCATTTTGAACAAAACCTTCAGGAGTAACGTACCGCTGGGCATTGTGGGCATCCAGTGCATAGGAACCCATGCCGATGGGGCGGGCTATATTGGTTTTCCCCAAGGCATCCGCTTCCTTCATGATGAAATCACCAATCATCCTGCGGGCCTCACGGATATACAGCTGATGCGGCCAGTTGCCATTGTCTGTAAACTCATCCTTGGCCAGTCCGAAATTAGCCATCTCTTTGCGCACGGCAGCAGGAACAGCAGTATCATTGGCCAAAAAATACAGGTATCCTTGCTGATATAGCTCATGGGCCTTGATAATCTCTTTCCTCCTTTCGTAGCTGGCCTCCGGATAATCATAGTTCCCACCAATGTAATCGCTGCTCATGGGACCATGGTTATTGGTATCTGTTTTCCTGTTGGGGATGGTATCGAATTTGGAGAAGACTTCTTTTACATCACCCCATCCGGCTGCAAATGCCCTGGCCAGCAGTTCATAGCGAGATCGGTCATATCCTTCCGGCTTGGGAAAAGGCACCCTGTTGTCTGGATGGTTGCTCATGCACAACCTGAAACAATAAGCCTGCAGCTTTTTATCGCCTGCCCCTTTGATACCCGGGGGCTCGGCACTGATCTCAGGAAGGAGTCCGCTCGCAGGATTACCTGGAATTTTATAGGGATCAACAGGCTGCATGAAATAGTGGCGATGCTGGAAAACACCCGTCTGCACGCCATTCCACTGCTCGCCATACACATCGTTGCCTTCTCTTCCTACCGTATAGGAAACGCCAGCAGCCGCCATGAGGTCGCCCTCATAGGTGGCATCCATAAAAATCTTACCCTTGTATTGATCACCATTCAGGGTGCGGATTGCTGTAATCTTTCCGTTTTTTACGGTCACTCCCCCTTTGTTTCTGTTGAGCCACACATCTCTGTGAATGATGAGGTTGTTTTCTTTCACATACTGTTCAAATACAGCTTCCGCTGCATGCGGTTCAAAGATCCACATGGTTTTGTAGGTACTGTCTAGTGCAACTGTTGCCTGACCCACATTACCGTATGCACTTTTCTTCTCCCAGCGCCAGGCTTTGTCATCATTGTAATGCAGGAAGAGTCGGTGATAAAAATCCCTTGCCAATCCGCCAATCACTGTTTTATTACCGGTATCTGTAAAACCCAGTCCGCCTGAAGACATACCGCCCAGGTGTTTATCAGGTGAAACGATGATGACCGATTTCCCCATGGCTTTGACCTGAACCGCTGCAGTAACAGCGGCTGCGGTTCCGCCATAGATGATGACGTCTGCTTCATGGGTTTGGAATTGACGCGGGACATCCATGCCAACAAAAAAACATGCCCAGCAAAGAAGGGGCAAAAAACGGAAAAAAAAGGACTTCATACAACTATGCAATATTGAGGAAACAATTTACAACTTTCCACCATGCCATCCACTGTAAAAATGGATATTCTACTGCTTTAAGGCAGCATACAACACTTCCACCGGGTGCATGCTTTTGACGCCAGTTCCATCCTTGATTTGGTGCCTGCAACTGGTGCCTGCAGCTACCAGGAGCTGGTCGTCTTCTAGCGACCGGGCAGCCTTGAACAGCACCAATTCGCCAACCTGCATAGAGATGTCGTAATGTTCTTTTTCATAACCAAAAGATCCCGCCATACCGCAGCACCCCGAAGGGATTAGCCTGGCTTCATAATTAACCGGAAACGACAAGGCCCGTTTGACGGGTGTCATAGAGCTGAGTGCCTTTTGGTGGCAATGACCATGTATTTTCAGCTTTTGTGCAACTGTGGTAAACTGTTCTGTTGTGATATTCCCTTTGTCGGCTTCCCGCATGAACCATTCTTCAAAAAGGTAAACATGTTTGGCCAGCCGATTGGCATCTTCCTGCAAGGCATCTTCCACCAAGGAAGGATATTCATCTCTGAAACCCAGTATTGCAGAGGGTTCTATGCCTACGAGCGGAATATCATCAGAGAGCAATCCGGAAAAAATCCTGACCTGCTGAATGGCCAGCTCTTTTGCTTCTCTGATCAATCCTTTTGATAATTGCGCCCTTCCACTTTCCGGATGATCAGCCATCAGCACTTCGTAGCCCAATCCTTCCATCAACAAGACCGCCTTTTGACCAATACCCGTATCTGTGTAGTTGGTGAACTCATCACAGAAAAGATAAACCCTCGGCTTTTGACTCCCTCCGCCCTCGTGCCCCGTGCCTTGTGCCCAACCTCCGGTTGGCAAGCTCGTGCCCAGTGCCTCGTGCCTCATGCTAAACCACGAACGCAAGGATTGCGCATATACTTCCGGCAGCGTTCTTTCCGGATGAAATCCTGCAATCCTGTTGATCAACTGGCGTATAGGCTTCACTTTAATCAGGGTATTGTAGAGTGTCGCAACCCTTGATGCCAGCTGCATCTGACTGCCAAAACCGGCGATGAGTTTCGTGCGGAAAGGGATGCCATGGCTGTCGTGATAAGCCTGCATGAACTCCGCTTTCATTTTCGACACATCAACACCTGAGGGGCATTCTGTTTTGCAGGCTTTGCAGGACAAACAAAGGTCCATTATTCCTTTCACCTCTTCCTGCTGAACCGGCTCGACAAAACCGCCTGTGAGGTATTGCCGCAGGATATTGGCGCGGGCACGAGTGGTATCTTTTTCACTGCGGGTAGCCATGTAGCTGGGGCACATGGTTCCACCGGTGATTTCTGTTTTGCGGCAATCACCTGATCCACTGCATTTTTCTGCAAGCTTCAGCAAACCCCCTTCACCCTTGAAATTGAAAACGGTATTGGACTGTGGAGTGGGATTGTTTGCAGTATACCTCAACATGGCATCCATGGGAGGTGTATCCACTATCTTGCCATTGTTGAAAATCCGATTGGGATCGAAAATCGATTTCAAGTCACGGAAAAGTGCATAAACCCTTTCACCCATCACTTTCGGGATAAATTCCCCACGCAACCTGCCGTCTCCGTGTTCTCCCGACAAGGAGCCGTTGAATGATTTCACCAGCTCAACAGTTTCTTGCAAGATGGACCTGAATTGTTTTTGTCCAGCTTCTGTTTTCAGGTTGATGATGGGTTCCACATGCAGTTCACCGGCTCCGGCATGGGCATAGATGGAATATTGTACACCCTGCCTTTGCAGGAGATTTTCCAGTTGTTCGATGTATGCGGGAAGGTCTTTGGGAAGCACGGCACAGTCTTCAATCAGGTTTACCGGTCGTGCATCCCCCGGTAGGTTACGAAGCAAACCGAGGCCTGCCTTTCTCACGTCCCAGGCCAGTTTACATTGTTCTCCCCGCAATATGGGGTGGGCATAGCCCAACTGTTGTTGTTGGAGGGCATTGATGAAAGCTGAACACTTTTCGAGCAGCTTCTGCTCATCATCCTCAAAAAACTCAACCATGAGGATGGCCTTGGGTTCTCCTGCTATAAAAAAACGGTTGGCCGATAAATCAGGATGTCCTTTGGTGAATTGCAATATGAAATCATCCACCAGTTCAGAAGCCGAACATCCATTCTGTAGGGCCACCAGGTTGGCTTTCAGGGCTTCCTGCATGGATGCCGCATGAACAGCCACCATGGCCACATGAGGAGGGGGAAGCTCCATCAATTGAAGCTTAGCTTCGGTGATGAAGCAGAGTGTACCCTCAGAACCTGCAATCAGGGTGCAAAGATTGGGTTCTTCCAGCTTCGGAAAATGCTGGGCAAGCAGGTCTAGCGCGTAGCCCGTATTCCGGCGTTTGATCCCAGGATCCGGGAATCCAACTGCAATTACCCTTCTGTTTTCCGTATCCCCCAGCAGATCACTGATGCCGCTGTAAATCCGCCCTTCGGCATCTTCCTGCAATGCTTTTTCTTCCCATTCTTTTCTGGATGTCTTTTTGAAGACTACTTCCTTTCCATCATGCAGGATGGCTTTGACTTCCATCAGGTGATCCCTGGTATTCCCCCAGGTGATGGAATGAAGTCCGCAGGAATTGTTGCCAATCATCCCTCCAATCATTGCCCTGTTGGCTGTAGAGGTTTCCGGTCCGAACTGCAACCCATGCGGCTTCAAAAAGGCATTGAGGTCGTCTCGGATAACACCCGGCTGCACCCGCACCCATTTCTCTGCAACATTCAGTTCCAAAATATTGGTAAAATACTTGGAGATATCTACTACAATGCCGTTGCCCACTACCTGTCCGGCCAAGGAGGTACCTGCTGCCCGTGGAATCAACGTGGT
>JBILSG010000138.1:0-6458 GCA_044372235.1 Chitinophagaceae bacterium | reverse complement strand
CACACTGATCAAGCCTAACCCGCCGATAATTAGACATACGGTATGGGTGAGTTTGCTACCAATCTTGGAAACGATAAAGGGAATGGAAAAAGAAAAAAGGAACGTGACCAGGTTGAGGATCGCAGACGTTGTATTGGCTAATTCCAATCCAAGACTGAATAACGTTGCTGCGTCAGTCCCTTCTGAAGCGCTGGCATTTCCACCAAAAATATTTACGGCTACACCTGTGCTGTAATAAAACCACATCAGGAACAATCCGGGCCAAGTCAGAAACTGCACCATTGCAAGTCGCTTCATCTGGGATGGCATGTTGCCAATGGCACTTACAATTTCCCTTAAAATGTTTTCAGATGGTAATTTTGCTTGTTCACTGGTTTCTTCAGGTGGATATTCCTTACTTTTAAAAACAGTATAAAGTACTGCCAGTAAAAAAACAGCAGATCCTATATAAAACGACCAAACTATATTTTCCGGGATTCCACCATTGATTTTTTGTCTGGAAACACCAAACCAATCTACGAGTAATGTTGGAAGAAAACCTGCAATGAAAGATGCACCTCCTATAAACATACTTTGCATGGCATATCCACGGGATCGTTGTGAATCATTCAAGTTATCAGCAACAAACGCCCGAAATGGCTCCATGGAAATATTGATACAGGAATCAAGAATCCATAATGTACCAGCAGCAATCCATACTGTTGGAGAATTGGGCATAAAGAACAAAGCAATTGAACTTAAAATGGCTCCTATCAGAAAATAGGGCCTTCTTCTGCCAAGTTTTGGATGCCATGTTCTATCACTGAGGTATCCAACTATGGGTTGAATGATCAGACCAGTCATTGGTGCTGCGAGCCAGAGCCCAGGAATCTCCTCGGGTTTTGCACCCAGAAATTCATAAATAGCACTCATGTTACCCATCTGTAAACTCCAACCGAATTGTATTCCGAAAAAGCCGAAACACATATTCCATATTTGCCAGAAACCTAGATTAGGTTTATGTAATCTTTCTACAGGATTGAGTTGTTTTTCCATACTGGTCAAGCATTAATGTGTAAAATAAACACAATCCTAAGTTAACATTTTTATTTTAAATGCGGAAAAACAATAATCAAATCACAAAACCATTGGGAATAACCGCTCCTTTTTTGACAACTACAATACCATCCTTTATCGTGTACAGTGAATGGTCTCCGTTGGGTAGATGCAGACCACCATTTATTCTTACATCGTTCCCTATTCTGCAATTTTTATCAATGATGGCATTTTTTATGTAGCACCTTTCGCCAATTCCAAGCTTTGGTAATCCGTTGCGCTCAGAGTTATTCATTTCATCAAGTGTTTCGAAGAAATCAGTACCCATGATGTAGCAACTGACAACAGTAGTTCCGTAACCAATCCGGGTACGAATACCCAATACAGAGTGTTCTACCCTTGATGCGTTGATTATGCAACCTTCTGCAATGATGGTTTTTTCAAGTGTGGTACCGCTTATTTTTGCCGGAGGCAGCATCCGCGGTCTTGTGAAAATGGACCTATCATTATCAAATAAGTTAAATTCAGGTATGTCCTGTGTCAAAGCTAAATTGGCCTCAAAAAATGAATGAATGTTTCCAATATCAGTCCAGTAACCCTCGTATTGATAACTGACAACATTATGTTTAGTTATGGAGTATGGGATGATTTCCTTACCAAAGTCCGTTGCGTCTTTAAACTCATCCTGCAACAGATCAAAGAGCACTTTTCTGCCAAAAATATAAATCCCCATGCTGGCAAGGTAGTTTCTGCCTTGTTTAGCCATAGCTTCACCTGTATCACTTTCCCAGTCTGAAAGCACTTCTGCTTTAGGTTTTTCAATGAAAGAAGAGATGATTCCGTCATCCCCTTTTTTCATGATTCCAAACTCTGTGGCCTCTTGTGTGCCTACAGGAATGGTGGCAATGGATATATCAGCATGACTGTGTATGTGATTTTCAATCATTTCTTCAAAATCCATTTGATACAATTGGTCGCCTGAAAGAATAAGGACATAGTCAAAATCCTGCTGGGTTATGTGCCTCAGGGATTGCCTTACTGCATCAGCTGTGCCCTGAAACCAAGCCGGATTATCAGGAGTTTGTTCTGCGGCAATGATATCCACAAAAGCACTGCTGAATGCGCTGAAATGATAGGTGTTTTTTATATGTTTATTCAGTGATGCCGAATTAAATTGCGTAAGCACATACATCCGCCCAATATTTGAATTCAGACAGTTCGAAATCGGGATATCAACTAGGCGGTATTTACCCGCAATCGGTACAGCAGGTTTACTTCTGGTTGATGTCAATGGTGAAAGCCTGGTTCCTGCTCCTCCTCCTAAAATTATGGCAATAACATTCTTATTCATAGCTTAGATGTATTTTGTCAATTTACTGAAAACTTTGGTATAAATCAATATAATCTGTTGCACTTTTATTCCAGCTGAAATCCAGTTGCATAATCTTTTTTCTTAAACTGCGAAAAGTTCTAATATTCCGATAAAGTTCCAAAGCCCTGTAAATGCCATGGGTAATATCTCCTACCGATACCTGCTCAAAATTTATGCCGTAACCGTCCGGATTACCGATATCAATGACGGTATCTTTTAATCCTCCGGTTTTACGCACAAGTGGTATGGTTCCGTATCTCAGGGCATATAGCTGATTCAACCCACAAGGTTCTACCCTTGATGGCATCAACAGGAAGTCTGCTCCTGCATACATAACATGACTGAGTGTTTCATTATATCCAATGTAAGTATTGTAGTCACCTTGTGAGATAACTTTAAGGTGATTCAGATCATCCTCAACCTGTTTTTCTCCGCTACCCAGTATGAGAAAGTTCATACTTCTGCCAATAAACCGGAATGCATCCTTGATTACATCGGGCAACAAATCAGCTCCTTTTTCCCCAACAAGTCTGCCAATAAAAATAAACAAAGGTTTATCGGGATCAAGATTAAACTGATTACAGATCAGCGACTTATTGGCCTGTTTTCCAGCTTCAAGGGTATCTGGAGTATAGTGATGTTTTAAATACTGGTCTGATTCAGGATTCCAAACCTTAAAATCTATACCATTAAGTATACCGCTGCATTTACCTTGCTCATACTCAAAAATTGCTTCCAGTCCGTTACTCATATAACGCAATTCCTGCAGATAAGACTGACTTACGGTGGTAACTTTCCAGGCACATTTTATACCTGATGCAAGTGGATTAATCTGTCCTTCCCACTCAAGCAGTCCTCTTTTCCAACTATCCCAGTGTGGCAGATAGATGGTTTTGTCCCAGCCAAATGCTCCCTGATACTGGGCATTGTGAATTGTTAACACAGAAGGGACACCTGCAAGTCGTTGATAAGCATAACAATGTTGCATCATAAACGGGATGAGCGCAGTGTGGTGATCGTGAACATGAACCACATCAGGTAACTGCTCCCAAGTATTCAGCCAGTGAACAATTGCAACCTGAAACGCCATGAAACGTTCCGTATCATCTGCATAGCCATAAACTTTTTCCCTGTCCAGCAAACCATTGATATCAAGGAGATAAAGCGAAAATCCCTGTTTGTCAGTCTTTTCTTTAATTACGGTGTAATCAAACCACCAATGTCCGAGATTTGTGGAGCCCTTGTGAACAACCAGCCAGTCATTGGCATATAAAAAGGGCGTCCGGTACATTGGCATAATAACACCGGAATCATGGCCCAGTTCTATCTGAAACCGTGGAAGTGCTCCAACAACGTCGCCCAGTCCACCTGCTTTTGCCACTGGATAGCACTCCGCACTGACGTGTAAAATTTTCATCTTTCCGAGATTTTCATGAAAATAAGGAATATTGAATTGTCATTTGAGAACAAAAAATTTTGCTTGTAAAGAAATATAATTATTTTGAGCATCCATATAAACAACCTTCCATATGAATCAACAAACTAAATGGTCGCAATTTGGCGTTCTGATCACCGTATTTTTTTTCTGGGGATTTGTAGCCGCTTCCAACAGTATTTTCATTCCTTTCTGTAAAAAATTCTTTGATTTAGATCAAATTCAATCACAGCTTATTGGTTCAGCCTTTTATGGTGCCTACTTTTATGGATCTCTTATACTCTATATTTTTTCAGTGCTAACAGGTACAGATTTGCTGAATAAAATAGGATATAAGAAAGGCATTGTGTATGGTTTATTGATTTCTGTGCTAGGGGCCCTGGCACTCGCTTACATAAGTGGTTTAGAAAAAGCATCGTTCCCATTAGTTTTAGTAGCCTTTTTTATCATAGCACTTGGATTCTCCCTGCAACAAACTGCAGCTCAGCCATTTGCAGTTGCATTGGGAAGTCCTGAAACAGGCACCCACCGATTGAATATGGGTGGTAGCGTCAATTCCTTCGGAACATTGCTTGGGCCTTTGGTCGTGAGTTTCCTCCTTTTCGGAAGTGTGGCAAGTGCGAAAGAAGCCTCCATTGAGAACATACAAACCCTTTATTTCTTTCTGGCAGGATTATTCATTGTAGCATCAATTATATTTGCTTACGCCAATCTGCCTAAAACCACTTCAGATGAAAAACTAGAGAAAAGCCCGAAAGCCATGAATGTCCTCCTGATTATAGGTGTGGCATTTTTGCCTGTACTTTTTTCTGACTGGGTTAAAAATAATACAGGTATTGAAAAAAGCATAATCATTGCATCTTCACTTATTATAATTCTTGCCATCCTTTTCTTATCTATGTTGAGCGCCAGAAAAAACCCTGAGGGGTGGGGAGCAATGGCATATCCACAGCTTGTTCTGGGTATGATTGCAATTTTCATATACGTTGGCGTTGAGGTCACAATTGATAATAATTTTGGTGCCTTATTGAAAAAAGACGCATTTGGTGGGTATGATGAATCACATATATCCCATCTAATCTCTCTTTACTGGGGTTCTATGATGATTGGCAGGTGGACAGGCGCCGTAAGTGTTTTCAATTTCAGTAAACAGGTGAAAAGAATATTGGTGATAGTAGTTCCTTTTGCAGCTTTTGGCATTATTCTGCTTGTAAATATCATTAAAGGAAATGACATCAGTGATTTTCTGATGTATCCCATTTGTATTGCCATTGCAGTAGCAGCCTTCCTTTTTGCAGAGGAAAAACCAGTAAAACTGTTATTAACAGTTTCTGTTCTGGGTGCTATCGCAACATTGATTGGACTTACTACAACCGGAATGGTTGCCAATTTCGCTATTATCAGCTGCGGTATATGCTGCTCAGTAATGTGGCCAGCAATATTTGCGTTAGCAGTAAATGGGATTGGAAAGTACCAGAGTCAGGGTTCAGCCTTCCTAATCATGATGATTCTGGGTGGCGCGATCATACCTCCACTTCAGGGTGCAGTAATCGATTTGGATGATAGTGCCAATACGGCAATCCATACCTATACCCAGCTTTCCTATATTGTTCCACTTATTTGCTTTGCATATTTAGCCTGGCATGCTCTGCAAACAAGGTCTGTTTTAAAAAAACAAGGATTAGATGTGGATGCTCAGGTATCAGCATCGCATTGATTTTCAAAAAATTGCTGTAAATTGGGCGACCAACTAATATTGGTCGCCTACTTTTTTAAATCATACAACAGAACATATGGGTGCAAATCAACCACTGGCAATAGGCATAGATATAGGTGGCACAGGAACGAAATTCGGTATTGTTGACCGCGATGGCAATGTCCTCTTCTCTGGTGAGATGTCAACCCGAAAACACAAAGAAATTGATGCCTATATCAATGAATTGTATGATAATCTTCTGGTATTGATCAACACTGCTGGCGGAATCGGAACAATTTCAGGTATTGGAGTTGGTGCACCCAATGGTAACTATTACAGTGGTACGATTGAATATGCGCCTAATCTACCCTGGAAAGGTATCATTCCACTTGCCAAACTGATGAGTGATAAATTTCGGCTTCCCGTTACGCTAACCAATGACGCCAATGCAGCTGCTATTGGAGAAATGATGTATGGAGCTGCCAAGGGAATGAAAGATTTCATCATGATAACTCTTGGTACAGGAGTTGGTAGTGGAATAGTTGCAAACGGACAATTAATTTACGGTCATGATGGATTTGCAGGAGAATTAGGTCACACCATAGTAATACCTGATGGCCGTATGCATGAGGGTACAGGAAAAAAAGGTTCTCTGGAAAGCTATGCATCAGCAACAGGCGTAAGGCTAACAACACTGGAAGTGCTTGAAAACAGTCCAGAACCAAGCCTGCTTAGAGATTTTGATAAAGAAACACTGGACTCGAAAGTTGTTTATGATGCTGCAATTAAAGGAGATAAGCTTGCTCTTGAAATCTTTGAATTTACAGGTAAAATATTAGGACTCGCCCTGGCAAATGCAGTAATGTTCAGTAGTCCCGAAGCAATTATTCTTTTTGGAGGATTAACAAAGTCGGGGGACC
>JBILSG010000137.1:0-6468 GCA_044372235.1 Chitinophagaceae bacterium | reverse complement strand
GTTCGGGTTACTGCATTACCGAGATTATCTACTTTTCTTATACGATCAATTCTGCCAGTGGTAGACCGATGATACAATGAAGATGTAACTGATCCTTTTTCAAATGTTTTAATATGCCCTATTTCAAAAACGTCACTGAACTCCGGATTAAGATCCGGATTGCCACTGAAGAAACTTCTGCTGTCAGACAAGGTCACATACGGACTTAGATCATTATAAAACGGCCTTCTCACTCTCCTGCTGTAACTCAATTGTAATCCGTTTTCTGCAGGCAACTGATAATCAAAATGAACACTTGGAAAAAAGTTCAAATAATCTCTGGGATTCACTTCATTGGTTTCCTTTAAAGTAGTGGTAACATCGGTAAATTCAGCCCTTAGTCCTGCCTGATATCCAAAATTTCCTTTCTTGTTGGAAATAATGCCATACAATCCATGAATATTTTCGTCATAAAGAAAGACATTATCCAACCCGGGTATCACATCAAAAAAACCTGATGCGTTTTGCTGGGTAACAAGATAGTCATTGACCATTTTCCTGAAACTCGTTCTTAAACCAGTTTCAAGCTTGCCATCCTTTCCAAACGGATATAAATAGTCTACCTGCAATAACCATTGTTTTTCAAACTCATCATTCAACGACTTTTGATTCAGATACCTGCTTTTAATTTCAGTACCACCAGGAGTAAAGCTGCTTTGAAAATAGGTTTGGTCTGAATTCTCCCAATAGTCTATATACTTGAACTCGCTCGTAATCTCATGTCCCTTCTTCTTAAAATTTTTTTTATGCACAACAGAGAACTCAGAATTGGGCTCATCCTCTTCCTCCAGTTGCTTTCTATTCACATACCCGGTGATATTGGACTTGGAATTCAGGAAATCATCATACCTGAAATTGCGCTCTCTGCTGGCAAGGCTGCCCCGGTACAAATATGCTGCAGTAAGGATACTTGTTTCATTGAAGAAATAGTCTAATCCCGCCCGCACATTGTTGTTGAATGTTCTTAAACGCATGCGATCCTCTTGTTCAAAAAAGAATGTTGAATCTCCGGAAACATAAGACTGCGACACTTTTCCGATTGATGGTTGAATTCTGTGCGCAATGCCGTAATTAACAAAAAAGTTGATTTTGTTTTTCCTGTAATTCAAATTAGCTGCAACACCATAATTATCCGGATTACCGGTAATCAATTCAAATGAGCCATTGAAACCCTGACGCCTGTCTTTCTTTAATACAATATTGATGATGCCTGCCATACCCTCTGCTTCATATCGGGCAGACGGATTGGTTATAAGTTCTACACGCTCCACCAGGCTTGCCTGCAATTGTTGCAAGCCACTTCCACCTTTTATACTTACCAATCCGGAAGGCTTACCATCAATCAGTATCCTGACATTATCACTGCCCCGCAGTTTAACCGCTCCATCTGGATCAACTGAAACAGATGGTATGTTTTGCAGTATATCAGAAGCATTACCGCCAGCGTTGGCCAGGTCTTTCCCTACATTGAATATTTTTTTATCAAGCGACAACTGCATACTGCTTTTTTCAGCCTGAACAACAATATTATCAAGCATTTGTCCTTTTAAGTCCTTCAAAAACAAAGACCCCAGCTCTATCAGGCTATCTCCTTCCTTTACCACCAGATTCATGATCAAGGGTTCGTGCGTAACATGGTATAGCTCCAGCTTGTATTTCCCCGGTAAAGCTGATATAGTAAACCGGGCATCAGCCATGAGGTTGTAGCCCTTGATCAGGCTATCTTTCTGCTTCAGCAATACACTGGCAAATGATGCAGGAACACTGTCTCGTGCACCCAAAACAATGCCTTTGATGGTTACAGGAGTTAAAGACTGTGACTTAAGGTCTGAATAGCTTAGGAGAAAAACACAAACAAGGGATAAAGAAATGTACCGCATCATAGTTAGATGACAATTTAGTTATTTTCTGTCATGTTTTAACATAGAACTACCCATAGTGAAACCTGTGATAATGTTTACCTTTGAAAACAAGAATAGAAAGATGCTGTACCTCCATAAATTATTGCCTTTTTTACTTTCGCCATTTCTGTTGCTCTCTCTTTTGATTGCGGTAGGACTCATCAGAAAAAAGTACCGATTGATCTGGTTTTCGTTGATTACCATGATGGTGTTGTCTACACCCATTGTCAGCAATTATTTCTTTTCCCTCCTTGAAAATGCAGGCAGCAGAAAACAACCGGCAGATATTGTACCCGCTGATGCCATTGTGGTTTTAAGTGGGATGACCCATGGAGTTCCGTCAAAAAGGGGACCAATAAGCGAGTGGCATGACCCTGACCGTTTTTTTGGCGGCATTGAATTGATGAAATCAGGACTGGCACCTAAACTGGTTTTTACCAAAGGAAGGCTGCCCTGGCGGATCGGCCCCACAGAATCTTTTATTTTAGAACAGAAAGCCATTGAGATGGGCATTCGGCCCAATCAGATACTTACAGCTGAAGAGGCTGAAAATACTGAAGAAGAAGCTGAAGCCTTAATCAGGTTGTTGGATGGAAAAGCAAATCACATCATTCTTGTTACATCTTCTTATCACATACCAAGGGCAGTCATGATTTTTGAAAAGGCTGGCTTCAGGGTTCAGCCCTATCCCGTTGATTTCAAAACAGGTGGCAACCGGATTGTCCCAATGGATTTCATACCCCGTCCGGATGGACTATCAACGGTTGAGAAGTGTGTCAGGGAAACAATCGGAAGGGTCTATTATAGGCTGAAATCCTGATTATTGCTGCGCAGCCATAGCTGCGAGTATCTCTTTTTCAGAAATAGCCGGCTGTTCTATCTTATCCATTTTAACTTCAGTTGTTTCCTCAAACACATGACCATCTTCATAGCCAACTGAAACATAAACAAATAAATGTTGCCTGGTGGCTCCCTTGAATGTACCTTTTACAGGAGTACAATCCTTAAAGTTGCGACCAACAGCAAGTTTTACATGCGTCTCTCCTACCCAGGTGTTATTGGTTGGATCAATGCCACACCATCCCTTTTGGGGGATATAGGCCTCAACCCAGGCATGTGTTGCACCTTCTCCACGCATACCGTTTTTATTGGGACAAATATACCCACTTACATAGCGGCAGGGTATGCCGGCGGTGCGGAGTAACTGTAGCAGCACATGAGCAAAATCCTGACAAACACCTTCACGCAGTTTCATGATTTCATCAACCGTTGTCTCAATGTTTGTGATCCCTTTTTTGTAGGTAAAATTCTCAAAAATATACCTGCTACAGGATTCCACCAATTGTCCAATGTTGCGGGTACCATCATTAATATCGCTGCAGATTTTAATTATTTCATGCTGACAAACAATCTGTTCTGCCTTGGAAAGCTCCAGCAATAAAAGAGATTTTTGTATTTGTGTATGCAGGTCAGTAAAACCGCCCACATTATTGGTGATATCTGAATCCGGAGCAACTGTTCTAACCAACAACCTGCTCTCCACCTTTAGCTCCTGATGCCCTTCCAGCACATTGAAAAACCCAGTTCTGTTACCCCAGTAATCCTGATAAATCTGGATATCCGGATCCCCGGTTATAATGAGCTCATGCTGAAGTACTTCCTGGTCTGATCCCGGAATTGGGTAGATCCGCAATTCATTCACACTTTCTGAAACCGGAAACTCGTAAAGATATCTTGTAATATGCTGAATCCTGAACAGGGCCATGCTACACGTTTATGCGTATGAAAAGAAGGAATGAGACAACTGATTATGAAAAGTATTGATATTGCTTTGTGTGATATCAAGAAATCCGCGCAGTGTTTGATCTTGCAATGCGTTTTGGTCAGCGTACTGAACATGACTGAGCAGCCTTCCAAATAACCGCATTATCTCAGTTCTTCCGGCAGGTTGATTTTGCTCCACCAATTCTTCCAGATGTCTCTTAATCCGCTCCAGACTGTACATGACCGAATGCGGAAACTGACGGTTAAATATCACCTGATCAAGCACATTCTTATCAGTATCACTGCTCCGGTAATTCTTGAGGTGTAGTTCATAACCAGAAAGCGTAAACAATAAACTTCGCCAGTAAAGAATATCTCTTTCCTGCTGTTTGGCTGATACAATACTACCGAAATGCGTACCCGTAATTGACAAGGTAAGCTGACACCGCTCAATATACTTACCCAGATTCATAAACCCCCACGCCATTCCCCTGGGCATGGTGCTGTCTGTGATTCCTGTGTACAGTAGGCAGTTGGTAAGCAGCGTTTCCATGGTCACTAGCTGCTCACTGGATAAAAGCAGCCTTGTGGTTTTGGGATTATTAACGAGATGGTAAAGTTGATTGACCTGTTCCCACATTTCCTTGGTTATGTGATCCTGCATCCCTCTGGCATTTTCCCGGGCTTTGTTCAGTATCGATTTCAGTGAATTGTTGTTTTCAGCATCCAGCAAAAGGTATTCAATTGCCTGGTTGGGATTGGCCGTCAATTCCTTGCTGCGCTCGGGAGATATCCCGGAAAAGACACGCATAACAGGCTCCCAACTATTGATACCAGATGAGCCTTTATCCAGAGACAAGACATAACTGGTCATTAACATCCGCAACAGCCCCTCCGATCTCTCGAGGTACCTGTTCATCCAGAACATGGAATCTGCAATCCTACTCAGCATCGTTCAAATTTTGTTTGAAGGAATCCGTATCAATGACCCAAGTGTCTTTGCTCCCCCCACCCTGAGAGGAATTTACAACAAGTGAACCTTCCCTGAGGGCAACCCTTGTCAAACCTCCGGGAACAATATCAATTCCTGATGGTCCGCATAATGCATATGGTCTGAGGTCAACATGCCTTGCTTGAAGACAGCCATCAATAAAACACGGAACCGTAGATAGTTTGATGATGGGCTGCGCTATGAATTCCCTTGGAGATTCTTCCACCTTGGCTCTAAAAAGCTTAACCTCCTCATCCGTGGCCTTATTACCCATCAGCATACCATAACCACCAGACTGGTTGGTTCCTTTCAGTACCATCTGATTGATGTTGCTGAAGACATATTCACGTTCATCCGCATTGCTCATCTGGTAAGTAGGGACATTCGGTAGGATCGGCTCTTCATTCAGGTAATACTTGATCATATCTGGAACGTAAGCATATACAGCCTTATCGTCTGCAACACCATTTCCAATCGCATTAACTATGGCCACATTACCCTTTCTGTATGCTGCTACCAGCCCCGGTACACCCAATACACTATCCGGTTTGAAAGTTAACGAATCAAGAAACTCATCATCCACTCTCCGGTAAATAACATCTACCTGTGTGAGTCCGCGTGTTGTTTTCATATAGACCTTGCTGTTATTCACAACAAGATCCGTTCCTTCTACCAGAGGAATACCCATCTGCCTGGCCAAAAATGTATGCTCGTAATACGCAGAATTGAAAACGCCGGGTGTGAGGATTACTGCAACAGGATTGCTAACCGATCTTGGAGAAAGTGCAAGCAAATTGCTATGTAGGATGAGCGGATAATTGTTAACCATTCTGACATTATTCTCAGAAACCTGATCAGGAAACAAACGCTTCGTAACCTCCCGGTTTTCGAGCATATAAGACACACCAGAAGGTGTTCGCAGGTTATCTTCCAGGATATAAAACTGTCCTTCATCCCCGCGGATCAGGTCTATTCCTGAGATATGTACATAAATCCTGTGTGATACATCAATACCGGCAACTTCACGGGTGTAATGCGGACAGGAAGCAATGAGCGCATGTGGAATTATCCCGTCGTGCAGAATTTGCTGTTCGTGGTAAATATCATGGAGAAACATGTTGAGCGCCTTGAGACGCTGTTTGATTCCGCGTTCAATATGATCCCATTCTGAAGAGGTGATTATCCTGGGGATGACATCAAAAGGAAAAATCCTTTCAATGCCGGCATCATCACTGTAAACTGTAAAGGTGATGCCCTGATTCATAAAGAGCTCACCTGCATGCATGTGTTTCTGTTTTAGTTCATCTGACTTCAGATGAGACAAAGACATCATCAGCTTACTGTAAGGCTCCCTAACTGAATTGTCCCCAAGCATCTCATCCCATGCGCCAGAGCGCAGGTAGTCCGTGAGCATTGCCTGGATGGTCATAGTTCTGTTTTAAATGACAAATGGCTGCATTAACCCCTATTGAGGAAATAGCAACCATTGTATTGAAGATACTGAAAAAAATTGAGAAAACCATTGCATCGCCTAACTTTATTCTATGTCATACAACTGCCAAAACAAAAAAATCATCCTGATACTGCTTTTTATTTTTCCATCACTTATCAGTTACAGTCAGACAAAAATTGGAAAGAAAGATAGCCTGGATTCAGTAATCAGCAAACTACCCGATAGTCTGCTTGCAATTCCTGCCAATGAACGGTACGAAATGTATAAACTGGAAATAGAAGACGGCAGGTCGGCAGATAGTTCAGCACTGAATAAAACAA
>JBILSG010000136.1:0-6480 GCA_044372235.1 Chitinophagaceae bacterium | reverse complement strand
ATGCTGACGGTGTTAATCCCCTCGAAGACAATTCCCTCGAAGGATTCGAGCTGATTAAAATGGATGTGACCAAGATGACCCGAGAGGCACTGAAGGAGATCACGATGGGGACAAAGGAAAAGGACCGCGCCAAGAACATGTTTGTACTGGGTTTCCTCTATTGGATGTACAGCAGGGATATGGACAGCACCCTGAACTTCCTCAAGGAAAAGTTCGGCAAAAAGGATGAGATCCTCAATGCCAATATCAAAGCACTCCAGGCAGGATACAATTATGGGGACACTACTGAAACTTTTACCACCCGCTACAAAGTGGAAAAAGCCAAAATGGTTCCCGGTACATACCGTTCCATCATGGGTAACCAGGCCCTGGCAATGGGACTGGTTGCAGCTTCTCAGAAAAGCGGACTCACCCTGTTTCTGGGAACTTATCCCATTACGCCTGCATCTGATATCTTACATGAGCTCAGCAGGATGAAAAATTTTGGTGTCAAGACCTTCCAGGCGGAAGACGAGATAGCCGGTATTTCAGCAGCTATTGGCGCCGCCTACGGCGGCGCCATGGCCGTCACCACTACTTCAGGCCCTGGTATTGCGCTGAAAGGTGAGGCGATGGGACTGGCTGTTATGTTGGAAATTCCCTTGCTGATCATCGATGTACAACGTGGCGGACCATCAACTGGTCTTCCTACCAAAACAGAACAAAGTGACCTCCTACAGGCATATTATGGTCGCAATGGCGAATGTCCGATGCCCGTCATCTCAGCTTCTACCCCGAGCGATTGCTTCAGTGCCGTTTACGAAGCTGCCCGCATATCGCTGCAACACATGACACCGGTTATGTTCCTCAGCGATGGCTATATCGCCAATGGTGCTGAACCCTGGAGGTTCCCACAGGAAGCGGACCTCGCTCCGATTGAAGTGAAATTCAAAGAGGGACTGTCTGAAGGTGAAACAAAATTCCAGCCATACAAACGTGATGAAAAACTCGTGAGGCCCTGGGCTATTCCGGGTACCAAAGGACTGGAACACCGCATTGGCGGACTTGAAAAACAAGATATCACCGGTAATGTAAGCTATGATCCGGATAACCATGAGCACATGGTGAAAACGCGTCAGGCCAAAGTGGATCTGATTGCCAACTACATCCCGGATCAGCAGGTAGACAGCGGAGACACAAAAGGTAAAGTGCTGGTTCTTGGATGGGGTTCTACGTTCGGCTCTATCAAAAGTGCCGTGCAGGAACTCATCAGCGAAGGACATCCAGTGTCTCATGCACACTTACGCTACCTGAGACCGTTCCCCAAAAACCTGGGTGAACTCATCAGCAACTTTGAAACCGTGCTGGTACCAGAAATCAACAACGGACAACTCATCAAAATCATCCGCGATGTCTACCTCGTGGATGCCAAACCGTATAATAAAATCAAGGGGACGCCTATTACGAAGGGTGAGTTGGTTGAAGAGTTGAGGAAGTATTTGTAAACAGCCAGGCACGAGGGGGAAGGCACGAGGCAAAAGGCACAAGGCAAGAGGTACTTATGATATCAACTTGGATTTCAGAGCATAAATCATTCGATTTACTTCCTTAGCCAATTCAATGGCAGAATTGATAAACCACTTTCGCAAGTGCCACAGATTTGTTCCATACCACCAAATCTTTGTATGTATTGATTTTCTTCATTCATAAATTTATCTTTTACTTAAAAAAGAAAGAGGTGTAAAAAACAGTAATTGAACTGTAGTTTACACCTCCATCTTGAGTATTTCATCATTAGGCAATCGTATTAAAACTCGTGCCTTGTGCCTCCTGCCTTATCCCTCCTGCCTCAAATCAAACAATCCTCTCCACAATCTTCCCAGTTGCCTTCTCCTTCAGGATCAGCTTCTTCGTGCCATAATGGGTCATCTCTTCTTTTACAAGATAATGGTCGGCATCAAATTCTATGAGGTGGCTATCTTTTGTGACACCGGTTTTACCACGCCAGTCGTCGAGGATGACGGGCTCCCAGATTTTCGATTTCACGCTCTTGTAAGCTGCATCCAGCACAGCATTAACAAGGTATCCATCATAGAATGTTTCCCTGGGTTTGGTACCGCGCTCGTAACAGTTGAACATCTCTGTGAACATGTGGTTGTATCCCAGTTCGTTGAGTTCGTCGCCTACCGGAAAAAGCCAGCCTGAATTGGTTTCAGCTTTCTCCGCTACGTAATCCGCACCTTTGCCTGTGGTGAACATGTCAAAGCCAGTTCGCAAAAAGCCATTGATCCAAATGGTTCCTTCGGATCCCATGACTTCATCACGCAAGTCTAATCCACCGCGGAAAGTCCAGCTCACCTCAAACTGTCCGATCGCACCATTCTCATATTTTACCAGTCCGATTGCATTGTCTTCCGCATCGATAGGTTTCACCTGGGTATCAGCCCAACACATTACTTCTACTGGTCTAATATCCTTCCCGATATAACTGCGGGTAATCTCTACGCAATGACATCCAAGGTCAAGAATACAACCACCTCCTGCCTGTTCGATGTCCCAGAACCAATCGCTGTGCGGACCAGGATGTGTTTCCCTGGACTTCGCCCAGAGGATCCTGCCGATGGCTCCATTCTTCACACTTTCGTAAGCCTTGAGGAATTTAGGAGTATACACAAGGTCTTCCAGGTAGCCATTGAAGATTCCAGCCTGCTCTACAGCTTCAAGCATACGCTTGGCTTCAGCAGCATTGCGGCCCAAGGGTTTGGTTGTGATTACGGCTTTTTTGTGTTTGATACACAACATTACAGCTGCCTCATGCAGGTTATTAGGAAGTGAGATACAGACCATGTCCACATCAGGATGGGCAATCGATTCTTCCATATCAGTTGTGTAATGATCACAACCATAATCCTCAGCAAATTTCTTTGCCTGCTCTTCCCTTCTGGAATAGATCGATACGATCCTGTCTTTACTCCGCAAACCCTGAATGGAATCTGCATAAAACCTTCCGATAAATCCGGAACCTAACATTGCTAACTTCACCATATATTAAAGTTTGATGTATTTCAACTATTTACTATTCACTATTCCACTATTGCGCCTTCACCTTATTATCTTTAAAGAACAACAAAAACAACACCAGAATCACTGCAGCAATGCCTGCAGGAACCAGCCATACATTGAGCCAGTTGGTCACATTATCTGCGGTATAAGTATCTTTCACCTTACCTGCTACAATTGACCCAATGAACATTCCCAATCCGTAAGTGGCCAGCGAAATTAATCCCTGTGCCTGTGATTTGATTTTATCTCCGGCTTTGGCATCTGTATAGATCATACCGCTGACGAAGAAGAAGTCGTAGCAGACACCATGCAAGAGGATGGCAGCATACAACATCCATTGAGAAAGTGCAGCATCACCATAGCCGAAGAAAGCAAAGCGGATGATCCAGGCAACCAGTCCGATAATGAGGATATTTTTCACCCCCAACCTGGAATAGGCGAGTGGCAACAGCAACATGAAAAGAACCTCCGAAACCTGTCCGAGCGACATCATGTTCTCAATCCGGAAAGTGCTGGGATCAGCCGATGGGAAAGCTGCTTTGAAACCATCTGTAAGAGACGGATTAGCCCAGGTATAATAGAAAGAAAGAGGGATACAGATCAGTACAGAGGAGAAAAAGAAAATAAGGAAGGAACGGTCTTTGAAAAGGACAAAAGCATCCTTTCCGATGATTTGCGCAAACGAAGATGGTCCCGTTGCCGTTGGCGGTGTTGCTGGCAGCATGAAAGACAGAACGCCCAGCACAGCGGCTGAGATCATAGATATCTGAAAGATGGTTACCTTATCACCTACACCCATGAACCCAACCAGGTTCACTACGGCAATCCACGCGATGGTACCAAAAACACGGATGGCTGGAAACTCCTTTTCCGGATTGGACATATTTCTCATGGAGATGGAAGCTGTAAGTGCGATGGTTGGCGCGAAGGTCAGGCAATAGAGCAGCATAACCCAGTAGAAGGTATCAGCATTGGTAATGGTCGTGAGCACATAAAGTATTGCGGCGCCGAGAATATTGAGTACACCCAGCACTTTCTGAGCCTGAAAATACCGGTCTGCCAGCATCCCCACAAAAAATGGTGCAATAATCATGGCGATGGAGAAAGCGGCATAGGCACTGCCAACCTGGTCGCCAGTGGCCCCCAGCTGGTCTGTCATGTATTTACTCATTTGTCCGTACCATGCGCCCCATACAAAGAATTGCATGAACATCATGAGAGAAAGCTGGAATCGAAGCATTGGTTTCATGTGGCAATCAGTTTTGAGGTTTGAATTTAAGGAAAATCGGTGAATAATGAGGAAATTGCAGGGTATGAAAAGGAAAGAGCGTTACGCCATTGTCATTGATCATTTCCAGCAGCAGATTCCCGAGGCAGAGACTGAGTTGTTATACGACAATCCCTTCCAGCTGCTGGTGGCAGTGATCTTGTCGGCCCAGTGCACAGACAAGCGCGTCAACCTCACAACACCGGCTATTTTCAGGGAATTCCCTGATCCGGCTTCAATGGCTGCTACAGATTTTGACACACTTTTTCCCATCATCAAAAGCATATCCTATCCCAATAACAAAACGAAACACCTCATTGGTATGGCGCAGATGCTGATGCATGATTTTGGGGGAGAGGTACCGATGACAGTGGAAGAGCTGGTCAAACTACCGGGGGTAGGCAGGAAAACAGCGAATGTGATTACATCTGTTATCGATCAACAGCCCAATATGGCGGTAGACACCCATGTGTTCAGGGTTTCAGCCCGGCTCGGACTAACAAGAGGTGCAACAACTCCGCTTGCGGCGGAAAAACAATTGATTCAGTATATCCCCGAGGAACTGGTACACAAGGCACATCACTGGCTGATATTACATGGGAGGTATACCTGTTTAGCCAGGAATCCGAAATGCGAGGCATGCGGACTAACCTCCATTTGCCTGGAATTTAAGAAGCGGAAATAATAACTGCATTATTGCATGGAGAAACCATCAATAGATCCGTAAGAAAGGATCCGGTCTACTGTATTTCTGGATGGATTCAAGCTTATACTATTCAGGGTCTCAAAACCTTCTTTCATTTGGTTGAATTGTTCACGAACAGCCGGACTGCTGTTAATGAATTTAAGGAACACCATGCTTTCTTCAGCAGACATCTCGTTGTACAGGTAACGCAACATTTTCTCACTTATTAAAGGGCTCATAATCAACCTTTTATCAATTTTTGGATTGTAAAAGGATACGGAATAGGGTTAAAAAATCAACGGGTATCTGTTGGAATGGTGGTCGGATGCGGGTTTTAAGCCTGAATCCTGACTATAAAAACGCTGCTCAAGCGTAAATATTGCTGTGAAATTAAAAAAAACGGACCCCTAAACAACCAATTAAGCCAAACTGTGGATAAAATGTGAACAACCCTCGTCGCTTGACACTAATCACTTGTCACTCGTCAACCACAAAAACATCTTCATCATCTTTTTTCATCAGGTATTGCTCCCTGGCAACTTTCTCCATGGCTTGCGGGTTGCTCTTGATAAGGTCTACTTCCTTCCTGGTCAGATCAATCTGTTCCTGGTAGTATTTCTTATCCGCCTTTAGTTCATTCAGCTCTTTCCGGTATTGCAGGTGCAGGAATATGTTGTTGTGATCGAAGAAAAGCATCCATACAACAAAGAGGATGGTTGCTATTAGGTATTTGTTTTTGAAAATGCGGATGGCTTTCATATAGTCACGAAGTTAGCGTGTTTACTGAAAACCATCCACATACATGCATCATACTTTACAATTTTAACGCACCAGCATTACGTTGCCTGTCCGCTTAATCTGCTGATCATCTTCTCCTGTACCCTCAGCTATCCACACATAGGAACCTATCGGAAGTTTTTTGCCTTTATACTTTCCATCCCATCCGGTAGCACTGTTTGCGTTTTTATCATCAAACACAAGGTTTCCAAACCTGTCGTAGATCCTGAATACTTTCATGCTCTTCATGCCAATCTGGAAAGGATACAACCTGTCGTTCTTCCCATCATCATTGGGCGAGAAACCACCTGGCACTATTACATTGCACTTATCAAAGAACAACACCTGAAGTGTATCTGTAGTTACACAGCCGGCTTTACTTGTTATCCTTATGATATATTTCTGTTCCTTACCCGCAGTATACTTGGGTTCACGTATGTTTGGATTATCAAGGTACGTAGCGGGAATCCACTGGTACTTAACACCAAAATCCCTTGCTTCCAGTTTCTTCGACTTTCCATCGACAACGGATTCTGACTCATATTTTTTCCCTTTTTTGGGTGTCTCAGGTTCTATTTTTGTAGTTGAGGTATCAGTCTGGTTTGGACAAACCATAGATTGAACTATCAATGAAACTTTATACTCTCCTGATTTGGTGAACGTGTGAGTAGGACTGGCCACCTGAACTGTTGGTGATCCATCACCAAAG
>JBILSG010000135.1:0-6506 GCA_044372235.1 Chitinophagaceae bacterium | reverse complement strand
CCTATCAGCAGATTGGCCAGCAGGATTATTTCCTATGGTACCGGTCCAAGAAGAGAAGAAGGCAGCATCCTCGGCGGACTTGGCAACATGCTCGACGGCGATGGGTTTTGATGAGTGAAAAGGCAGGAGGCACGAGGCAAAAGGCACGAGCTTGCCTGCCGGAGGCAGGGCACTAGGCACGAGGCAAAAGGTATAAAGCACGAGTTTTTTACGATTGCCTAATGATGAAATACTCAAGATGGAGGTGTAAACTACAGTTCAATTACTGTTTTTTACACCTCTTTCTTTTTTAAGTAAAAATTAATTTTATGAATGAAAAAAATCAACACATACAAAGATTTGGTAGTCTGGAACAAAGCTATTGCACTTGCGAAAGTGGTTTATCTAATCTGTAAGTCATTACCCCCAGAGGAAAAATATGCTTTAGCAGTTCAACTTAAAAGAGCTGCTGTATCTATTGCCAGTAATATTGCTGAAGGATATGGTCGTCAGTCGACAAATGACTATAAACGATTCTTGTCAATTGCATTAGGCTCGGTATACGAAGTTGAAACACAATTGCAAATAGCATTTGAACTTGAAATGATTAAAATCGAAACTTTCAGTTCTGCTATTGAATTGGCTAAAGAAGTAGATAGAATGATTTACTCTCTGAAATCAAAATTGATAACATAGGAGCCTTGTGCCTCCTGCCTTGTGCCTCCTGCCTTGTGCCTCCTGCCTTGTGCCTCCTGCCTTGTGCCTTCTGCCTTCTTCCTCCTGCCCTGTGCCTTGTGCCTGGTCCCTTGTGCCTTCTGCCTCGTGCCTCGTGCCCCGTGCCTCGTGCCTCCTGCCTTTTCCCTGGCTGTTAAATCACCTCTTCCTCACCAACATCACCTCCACCCTGCGGTTCATCCAGGAGACATTTTCATCAAAACTGGAAACAACAGGTCTTGACTTACCATAGTAATTTGTAGAGAGTCTGCCGGGTTTGACTCCATAGCTCATCAGGTAATTTTTTGTATTGCGAACCCTGCGTTCAGACAGTTTCAGGTTATAATCTGTATCTCCTTCCAGATCAGTATGACCTTCTAACACACATTCAAAATTCGAGTTTGTTTTGATGAAAGTCACAACCTCATTGAGCAAATCAAAACTGTTTTGAATGAGGTTGTATTTGTCAAAATCAAAATGGATGATGTATTTGATGCTGTCTCCAGTAACACTTACAAACCTGTTCCCGTCTTGCCGCCAGGTAGAAAAAGGTTTTTCCTCCCTGCGTGGTACTTCCACTTTCAGCGTATCTCCCGGGCATCCCCTGCCTCCGGGCGTTCCGGCAATATCCGGACACCTGTCATTCGCATCATCAATGCCATCTTTATCGCGGTCGTTGAGTGGACAACCATCGTTGCTGATTGGACCAGGAATTTCCGGACATTTATCAAACTTATCAGCCATGCCATCACCATCGCGGTCCAGAACTGGACAACCTTTGTTGGTTCGCGGTCCGCGTTCAAATGGACAGGCATCGAGGCTGTCTGTAAGGCCGTCTGAATCAGCATCAGGGGGCGGCAGCATTTCTTTCTTATCAGCATCTTTCTTCCGTTTACCTATACCGATATACAGTCCCCAGGAATAGGAGACATGATTCCGCATCCGCTGGGTGATACCGAGTCCGTACCCCACCTGAGCCGTAATCATGCCCTGGTTATTGAACACCATATACCTGGCACCAAGTCCTACAGGAGCAGAAACAAAGGCAGTACCACGCTTAAGTGATCCCTGCAGGGCGCCAAAGAGGAAAGGCTGAACCTGTAGCCGGCTATCGTAAAAATGATAATAGAAATCAGTACGCAGGCTTGAAGACCATCCGCGTTGCTTATCAGTGGCTTCGGGATTATTACGGGAGATGTAACCATAGCCAATACCGAAATCTGTACTGAAAGAAAACTTTTCAGAACGATTCATGTAGAAACTTATTCCCGTTGTAGTATTGGCCCTACCCAAAAAGGAACCAGTTTCCAGGCAGGTGGTACAGGTATCTGCATATTGTTCTCCGATTCCAAAATCCTGCACATGCAGTTTATTCAATCCGAACTGCGTCCATTTGTTCGGATTAACAACTGTTAGTTTAGGCTGAACAGGAAGCTGTTGCGCATAGGAAACGGAAGCCATGACCAGCATCAGCGTCAGCAGCGGCCATTTTATCCTGAATGATTTCATATAGGGGTATTTAAACATGCTTGATCAATAGAGTTTTCTGGATACCACCAATTCAAAACCCTGACGGGTATATCCCGCTGCACGGAGTCCGGAAATGTTGATATCATAGTGAAAACCGACAATGGTTTTATTGAATTTCATCTGGAGATTCGGGATGATGGCATCTCGTAACCTGAAACCCAGTCCGAAATAAAGTGCAGTGCCTTCATGTCCGTCTGCCGGCGGATCGATGGTTCTCCCGAAACGCGCGCCCAGCAGGTATTCTGAGGCTTCTGCCTTCCAGTTGATAAGGCTGTATACCCCAAACTGGTGTAGCTCATTCTTCACGGTTAGTCCACCCTGCACACTGAACTGAGTGGCCAGTCTGTAGTCTGCCGTCTTTTGTTCATTGGTATAGGGATTATTCAGGTGTCTGGCACTCGCACCCAGGTACCAGTCGCGCTGCTCAGATTGCTGAAAGAAAGACAACCCACTGTGAAATGAAACCCAGTTTAAAGACCTTTGCGCCTGCAAAGGATCCTGCGTGACAACAGAAAGCGGTCCGTATGCATCAAACTGATCCGGAAACATTCCTGTAATACCTCCAAAAGAGGCAGTGGTAGTGGTACCCTGAAATCCCAGTGCCAGGTAAACCTGGTCGGCGGTAAGCTGCTGTGCATAGGCGATGCCAAGCATCCCCGTTGTATGCCTGAAAGCACCCCGGTTGGAGCGATCAAATGCACCCGCTGCTGTAGCAGAGAAAAAACCTTTGTGCTCTGCCTGGGCATCCTTATCCTTCTTAACAAAAGGCAGTGATAATATGGCATTGCCATTGCTGAAAGCAGAGATGGAACGGTATTTGATGTCTTTGTAATTGAAGCGGATATCTCCTTCTTTACTGGTTTTGAGTGATGGATTATACCAGAGGTTCATGGTCTGCACATCAGCATAATGAAAATCTTGTGCAGCAAGAATCAACCCCTGCGCAAGCAAGCAAACTGTCAACAAACCTATTTTTATCGTTTTGTTTATCCTTTTCACTATCGTACCAGATTTAACATACCAGTCTTTTTTATACTTATACCCCTGCTGTCTGCCCCTTCTACAACCCATATGTAGGTTTCAGCCGGTTGCTCTTTGCCACGGAATTTACCATCCCATCCTTTCTGGGCATCGGCAGCCTCAAAAACGAGGTTACCCCACCTGTTATAGATCCTGAACCATCTGAATTTCCTAATTCCAGGTGTGATAGGCTTTATAATATCGTTGATACCATCACCATTGGGCGTAAACACATCAGGAACATAAATACCCGTAACACAAACAACCGCAGTTAGCACAGTATTAGAAGGTGTTGAAGCACATCCATTGCTGTTTGTCAAAGTCACCCGGTAACCAGCGCCGTCGTTTATCCGCAGAGTATCTGAAAAGACACCCGGTATCAATGTATTGTTACGGAACCATTGTATTGTGTGTGCAGGCGGGATGGATTTCACCTTCAGCAACCTTGTTTCATCCTTACAAAACTGTGTGGTTCCGTCAATCTCCAGTACTGGTGTTACCGGCAGATCGATAACTGTGACGACAACCGGATTGCTAAAAGTACTGCTGCAACCTGCACTGTTTGCGGCCTGGGCAACATAGGTTCCGGAAGCCTGAACCTGAAGCTGAACAGCATTGGCACCAGCAATGGGTTGTCCGTTTCTGAACCATTGCAAAGCAAAAGCCTGGCTCGACTGTATGACTATTGTTTCACCAGCACATATCAGTTGCTTTGGGGCTGCGATTACAGGTGCAGCAGGAGGTTGCACAATACGCACCGGAACACCCATACTTTGGGGATAAATACATCTCCCTTCATTTCTCCTTGAAACAGCGAATACACCATCACCAGACACGGTATAAGTTTGCATATTGGCACCGGCAACAGCAATGCCATTCTGGTACCACTGGTAGGTTCCTGCATTGCTGGCAGTAAGCACAACTGAACCACCTGGACATAACTGCGTTGAGCTGCCGGGTGTTATGGTGAGCAGGGTATCATTGATAGGTGTTGATTGAATGGTTACTTGAGTATGCTTACTGACACAACCATTGGCAGCTTTTACAGCCACATGATAGGTTCCGTCTGCCATTCCGATAAATGATCCGGAGGTATTCGTATATGTCACACCATCAATGCTGTAAAGGTATCCCGAAGCAAGTGGTGATTTAATCTTGATGATTCCCCTGTTAAAACAATCAGGCTGTATAAGCTCTACTGAAGGCTGATCCGGACGATCAAGCACCTGCAAAAGCACAGGATTGGATTGCAGTGAAGTACATCCAAGCGTTGAGACTGATTTTACTGTATAAACACCAGTCCGCTTAACCACAAGTGTATAATCATTTTCCCCATCGATCAGCACACCATCTCTGAACCACTGTAATGGCGCCGGAGTACCTGCAATCAATACGGCACTGTCTCCTGCGCAAATAGAACGCCTTTCTGCATACAACACTGGTTGCGTGGGCTGCTGTGCAACGGTAACCAGGATGCCTTCGCTTTGCTGCGACAAACAACCTGTGTTGCTGCGGCGACTCACTGTAAATACGCCTTCAGAAATTGCAGTATAAGTTTGCGACTGTGCACCGGCAAGCGCAATACCGTATTTATACCACTGGTAGCTTTCCGCTTCACCAGCTGTAAGTACCACACTGCCACCAGAACAAATCTGCGTAGAGCCCGCTGCAGTGATAGTCAGCTTTGGCTCATTCACCACCGGCAAGTTGATGGTTGCTGCAGTGGCGGCACTCACACAGCCATCTGCATTCTTTACATAGATTGAATAAGTTGCCGGAACAAGTGAAGTAAATACACCAGTCTGGTTGATAAACGTATTTCCATCCAGACTATATGTATATCCTGTACCAACTGGTGACGTGATGGTGATGCTTCCGGTTTGAGACGGACAAGCAGGTTGTGTAACGGCAACAACAGGTGCAGCAGGAACCAGCGGATTCTGTTCAATTACAGCAGTTGTAATACCACTGATACATCCACCCATTTCCTTTACGGAAACGGTATATGTACCCGGTAATAAGTTCGTGAATACCCCAGTCGAATCACTAAAGTCAACACCATTAATACTGAAACGGTAACCCGCATTTCGGGGAGAACTAACTGTTATTTTCCCAGCACCATTGCTACAGGTAGGCTGAACAACAGACAAGGATGGGGTTGCAGGAGTTAATGGTTGCGCATTCAGCACTACCTGGGTGGAGGGTCCCGCACAGCCATTCGGTGACTTTATATACACATTGTAAGTGCCGGCAGATAAACCGCTGAAAACACCCGATGCATTAAAATTACCTGTGCCAGCAATACTGTATAAATTGCCAGGAGACAGCGGCGCTGTTACATTGATGATACCTGGCCTGAAACAATCTGGTTGTGCAATTTCCAATGATGGCAGTTCAGGTTTCTGTAAAACCTGAATAAAAACAGCATTGCTTGTTGCACCGGAACAAACACCCAAACCGGTTGTTTTCACTGTATAACTACCACCCGCTTTTACCACCAGCGTATACCCGCTTATGTTGACAATGGCATTACCGTCTTTCAACCATTGCACAGGTTGGTTTGATACCGCTTGAAGTCGGATACTGTCATCAGTACATACTGTTAGTTTATCAGCATATAGCACAGGCTGCGCAGGCTGTGGTGCAACGGTAACCAGGATGCCTTCACTTTGCTGCGACAAACAACCTGTGTTGCTGCGGCGACTCACTGTAAATACGCCTTCAGAAATTGCAGTATAAGTTTGCGACTGTGCACCGGCAAGCGCAATACCGTATTTATACCACTGGTAGCTTTCCGCTTCACCAGCTGTAAGTACCACACTGCCACCAGAACAAATCTGCGTAGAGCCCGCTGCAGTGATAGTCAGCTTTGGCTCATTCACCACCGGCAAGTTGATGGTTGCTGCAGTGGCGGCACTCACACAGCCATCTGCATTCTTTACATAGATTGAATAAGTTGCCGGAACAAGTGAAGTAAATACACCAGTCTGGTTGATAAACGTATTTCCATCCAGACTATATGTATATCCTGTACCAACTGGTGACGTGATGGTGATGCTTCCGGTTTGAGACGGACAAGCAGGTTGTGTAACGGCAACAACAGGTGCAGCAGGAACCAGCGGATTCTGTTCAATTACAGCAGTTGTAATACCACTGATACATCCACCCATTTCCTTTACGGAAACGGTATATGTACCCGGTAATAAGTTCGTGAATACCCCAGTCGAATCACTAAAGTCAACACCATTAATACTGAAACGGTA
>JBILSG010000134.1:0-6515 GCA_044372235.1 Chitinophagaceae bacterium | reverse complement strand
ATACGAGAAAAAGCGGAACAAACAGTTCGGAAGCGCCTGACTGAATTTAAAAAAATAAAGCAGTCAAAGCCGGATATGCTGGTAGGTGTTTTAGGTTGCATGGCTGAACGCTTAAAAAGTAAGTTGCTTGAACAGGAAAAACTTGTAGATATTGTAGTTGGTCCGGATGCCTACAGAAGTCTTCCTGTATTGATTGAAGAAGCAGGTTCTGGAACCAAGGCAGTAAATGTCTTGTTAAGTAGGGAGGAAACATATGCTGATATATCGCCTGTGAGACTTAATTCAAATGGTGTAACAGCCTTTGTAAGTATCATGCGCGGATGTAATAACATGTGTTCTTTTTGTGTGGTGCCATTCACAAGGGGTAGGGAAAGAAGCAGGGATGTAAATTCCATCGAACAGGAATGCAGAGACCTTTGGGAAAATGGATTTAAGGAAGTTACTTTACTCGGACAGAATGTAGACAGTTATTATTGGGTGGATCCCATTAGTGAGCAGGTTTTTAATTTTGCCAATTTGCTCGAAAGAATAGCCTTGATTAATCCTGAAATGAGGGTTCGGTTCAGCACCTCACATCCTAAAGATATAACGGATGACGTATTACATGTCATGAAATCTCATGATAATATCTGTAAATACATCCACCTTCCGCTTCAAAGTGGCTCAACCCGCATACTTCAACTGATGAACCGCCCATATACCAAGGAATGGTATAAAGCAAAAGTTACCAGAATTAAGGAAATTATGCCAGATTGTGCTATCAGTGCCGATATCATAGCAGGTTTTTGTACGGAGGAAGATCAGGATCATCAGGATACCCTGGAAGTCATGAAATTCAGTGGATATGATTTCAGCTATATGTTCATTTATTCAGAAAGACCCGGAACATTGGCAGCCAAGAGATATACTGATGATATTGCACCTGAAATAAAACAAAAGCGACTTGAAGAAATCGTATTGATGCAAAATGAATTGTCTTTTACCAGTAACAAAAAAGATCTTGGTAAGACTTTCAGGGTGCTAATTGAAGGAAACTCAAAACGCAGTGAATCCCATTGGATGGGTAGAAACAGTCAGAATAAAGTAATTGTTTTTCCAAAAATTGTCGGGTCTACTTTAAAACCAGGAAGTTACACTTCAGTTTTAGTAGATAATTGTACCCAGGCAACCTTACTTGGAAAGATAATTGAGTAAATATAAAGGATGGATATTCAGTCGATTAAAAACAGGTTTGGAATTATAGGCAATTCTCCAGCCTTGAATTATGCACTGCAGGTAGCCACACAGGTTGCCAATACGGATTTGACAGTATTGATAGTGGGAGAAAGTGGCGTTGGTAAAGAGATATTCTCACAGATTATACATGCGTTGTCTCCGCGGAAACACAATCCTTTCATTGCAGTTAACTGTGGTGCTATTCCTGAGGGAACGATTGATTCTGAATTATTCGGACATGAAAAAGGTTCATTTACTGGTGCTGTTGATGCCAGAAAAGGTTATTTTGAGACAGTAAACGGAGGCACACTTTTCATGGATGAAATTGGTGAAATGCCTCTTGGCACTCAGGCAAGACTTTTACGCGTACTTGAAAACTCCGAATTCATCAGGGTTGGTTCATCAAAAATGCAGAAAACTGACGTTCGTGTCATTGCTGCCACCAATAAAGATTTACTGGAAGCTACCCAGGGCAATAAATTCAGAGAGGATTTATATTACAGGTTAAATACCGTGCCCATTCGGGTTCCATCCCTCCGTGAAAGAAAAGAAGATATCTTATTGTTATTCAGAAAGTTTGCAGTTGATTTTGCTGAAAAATACCGCACTACTCCTATCCAGTTAGCTGAAGAGGCAAGAACAATCCTCCTGAACTATCCTTGGCCCGGTAATGTCAGGGAGTTAAAAAACATTGCAGAACAAATTTCAGTGCTATCTGTACAAAAAACTATCTCTGCTCCTGATTTGGAAAGATTTTTGCCAAAAATGCACCAAACTAATCTTCCGATGATAGTAAGCAATGCACAAGCTGGAAATGGGAAAAGTGAGTTTATGAATGAACGTGATATACTTTACAAACTATTTTTCGACTTAAAGAAAGATGTAACTGAAATGAAAAAAATGTTTCTTGAGATAGTTCAAAACCCATCCAATATCCCTACCATGGCCCACGTTATGGAGGAAACATATCTTGAAGATATACCAGTTTCAAGACAAAAATCAGATTCAGGCCATCATACCAATATACTCCCAGTGCTCGCTCAGCCTGTATTGATCAATGAAAACCGTGAAATTCATGATTCAATCATTGTTGATGAATCACTCAATATTATGGATAAAGAGAAGGAGCTCATTGAAAAGGCACTGAGAAAACATAAAGGTAAACGAAAGGATGCAGCAACAGATCTTGGCATCAGCGAAAGAACACTTTACAGAAAACTGAAAGAATATGACATTGAGGATTAATAAGTTATACAGATTAACTAAAGTGTTAATACCGGTATTTATAGCTATGATTTCCTTACAAGGCACATGCAGGTATTCACTCAAGGATGTATCTATACCTCCGGAAATAAAAACGGTGAAAGTTTTCTTCATCGAAAACAAGGCACGGTATATTAATCCACAATTAAGTCCGAAATTAACTGATAAGCTGCGGCAGAAGATTGTTAACCAAACAAGACTTTCTCAAACCAATAATGATGCTGATTATGAAGTAAGTGGCTATATCAGTGAATATTCAGTAAGTACATCAGGTATTTCCCAACAACAGGTTGCGAGTAATAACCTGAATGTAACCGTGCATATAGTGTTCAGGAACCGTCAGAATGACAAACTTAATTTTGAAGCTGACATAACAAGAAATTTTCCATTCTCTGCATCAAAAAGTCTCACGCAGGCTGAAGCAGAACTAAATGATCAAATCATAACCAACCTTACCGACGAGATTTTTAATAGAATTTTTTCAAATTGGTAAAGCGGACTATATTAGCAGCATGACAAAGGAAACCGACTACCTCATCCAATCTATGTTTGAAGGAGAAAGCCTGGAGGATATAACCCTGGATGAATTAAGGGTATTTACTGAACGATATCCATATTCTTCTATAGTTCACTTCCTTTATACCTGCAAGTTAAAATCAATCTATCATATTGACTTTCCAGAAGCAGTTACTAAAACAGCTATTTTTTTTAATGATCCATATTGGCTGAATTTTCAATTAAGCGAAGACACCGAAAGGGGAAACATTAAAAAAAGCGGTTATGAATATAACCTTCAGGAAAGGAAAGAAGAAGCGAAACCACAACTGTCTGGTAATGCTGAACTTGAAAGTACGTGGCAAGATGAAGATGGATATGAATATGCTGAAGAAAAAGCGGAGGAAATAGCAGCCCAATTAGGTGAAGAACAATCCAATAATGAACCTTTTAATTTCCCACAATTTAAACCTTCTGAAACTGTTCAAGCTGATAGCCTGGATCAACTCATTCCGATAGAACCCTACCATACTGTCGATTATTTTGCTTCACAGGGCATTAAATTAAGTCATTCTTTTGAAAAGGATGAACTTGGCACTAAAGTAAAGAGTTTCACTGATTGGTTGCGTACAATGAAGAAACTTCAACCTGAGACCCCGGAAATCCGCTCAAGTGAATCATTATTTCCTCAGTTAAACAAACAGGAAGTTCAGCAGCCTGTGCATGAAATTATAACTGAAGCCATGGCTGAAGTTTATTTAAAACAGGGTCTGAAGGAAAAAGCAATTGAAGTTTATAATAAATTAAGTTTGCAAAATCCTGCCAATAAACATATTTTTGCTGCCAAATTATCCCTGATTAAAGAAAATAATTTATGACTATCTTATTCATTGTGCTCATTATTCTTGCCTCTGTTCTATTGGGGGCTATTGTTTTGATACAAAACCCCAAGGGCGGTGGCTTATCTGGAAATATAGCAGGCTTTAGCAATCAATTTATGGGTGTTAAGCAAACTACAGATGTTCTTGAAAAAGGAACCTGGATTCTGGCAAGTGTACTGGTAATTTTGTGTCTGGTATCTGCGTTAGTAATAAACAGCTCAACCGGAGTTCAAAACGACGCTATCAAGAATATTCCTACAACGGGTTCTGCTCCTGTACAGCAAACTACTCCCCTTCCTGCTCCAGCGCCAGCTCCGGCAAAATAACTTATTTCAGTTCTTATCAAAACCCTGCTTAAACTGGCAGGGTTTTTGATTATAATGGGTTGATGACTCCAAGAAAAAATTATAAAAGAAGAAAAACAAGCAGGGGAATCCGATTTGGATTAATCTTTCTTCTACTATTTTCTTTCATTTCAGCATCATTTTTTTATTTGCTCTTCCTAAAGTCTGCAACATCATTTGAAGAAGATGAGGTAACAATTTATATTTCAAGCTCAAATTCAACAGCAAAATATGTTAAGACTAAGCTCAAATCTGTTTTAAATACTGCTGAATATACCACCTTCCTGGCTCTGGCACAATCCACAGGATATTGGAAACAAATTAAGCCGGGACGTTATGTTATAACAAAAGGTAGTGGGGTTTTTAATATTTTCAGAAGGTTGAAAGGAGGAAGACAATCGCCTGTCACATTGACATTAAATAAATTCCGTACAAAAAAAGAACTATCAGCATATATTGGCGGGAAGCTCGAATGTAGTACAAATACGCTTTTGCGGTTTATGAATAACCGCGATTCATTAAAGACTTTTGATTTAACGCCAGAAACTGCTTTGAGTATCATCATCCCCAATACTTATGAAATTTACTGGAATACCACACCAGGTGAGTTTTTTTCAAGGATGCAAAAAGAGTCATTGCGATTCTGGGATGATGACAGACTTGATCAGGCAAAAGAACTTGGATTAAGTCCCATAGAAATATATACACTTGCTTCCATCGTTGACGAGGAAACAAACGATAATTCGGAAAAACCACTTATTGCCAGTGTTTACCTGAATAGAATGAAAAAAGGTATGCCGTTGGGAGCAGACCCAACCATAAAGTTTGCATACGGAGATTTTAGCATCAAAAGAGTCATGCTGATGCATATCAATAAGTCTGCCGCCTCGCCCTACAATACTTATAAAAATAAAGGACTCCCACCTGGCCCCATATGTACTCCATCTCAAAAATCAATTGATGCAGTTTTGAAAGGTCAGAAATCGGATTATTTGTTTTTTTGTGCAAAAGCCGACTTTTCAGGTTCTCATAGTTTTGCAGAAAATGAAAAGGAACATTTTGAAAACGCCAGAAAATACAGAAAAGCATTAGATAGTCTCAAGATTCATTAACCTTTTATATGTTAAAAATACAGCGGTTGATTCTCGAAACCAGGCTTGTAAAATCAGTGATCAATTGGTCCAAACACATTTTTTTGCCCGGCTTTGAAGGTCTTCCTTTGTATGATGTCATCTCATTTTCCTTTGACCAATCAAGGGAAATAAGGCTTAATGAACGGGCAGCGTCAATTTCCTTTAATTTTCTGCTGGCCATACCCCCGCTTTTTATATTTGTTTTTACCTTATTATCTTTTTTGCCAGGTTCTAAAAGTTTGTATGAGGAAGTGCTGGTTTTGATCGAAAGTATTGTGCCAGATGACTATACTTACAAGATGATTAAAACTGTCACAGACGATTTTTTCAATGCAGGAACTGGTACTCTTTCATTCGGACTTATCCTTGCCATTTACTTTTCTTCAAATGCAACACTTACAATAATGCGCACATTCAGAAAATCAATGTTGCATATTGAAGTGGAAGAGAGAAATTTTATTCAAATCAGGTGGAGTGCCATCAGACTCACATTTATTATTGTTTTCCTTATTCTAGCAACAATAATGATTATGCTAACACAGACTATTATTTTAAACTGGTTTTTTTCAACTTTCAAAATAACAAGTGAAAATGTAGAACTTGTTTTAGGTGTTGGACACTTTTTGGTTATTTTCTTCCTTATCTTCTTTTCAATAGGCTTGATTTACAGGTATGCCCCCCATGTTCAGAAGAAATGGAAAATAAGGTCGCCAGGAACCATACTCGCTACTATTTTGATTATGACTTTTACCTATTTATTCTCTTATTGGGTCAACAATATCGCATCTTATAATAAAATATATGGATCTTTAGGAAGCATATTGATTCTGATGTTTCTTGTATTTGTCAATTCTCTTGTTTTGCTGATTGGCTTTGAATTGAATGTCAGTATCAATTCTCTTAAGAATAAAGTAATTCAACGAAAACAATAAAGCCATGTCTGCAACTCCCAAACCTTATATTTTAGCAGAAACAAACTTTAGGGATATTCAAGCCAACCATTTCGATGTGGCTGTTCTACCATGGGGTGCAACTGAAGCACATAACTATCATCTCCCCTATGCAACAGATAATTATCAGGTTGAATATATAGCGAGGTCAAGTGCTGAACTGGCATGGAGTAATGGTACCAAAGTTTTGGTACTGCCAACCATTCCGTTCGGTGTCAATACGGGACAACTTGA
>JBILSG010000133.1:0-6533 GCA_044372235.1 Chitinophagaceae bacterium | reverse complement strand
AAATTACAGGAATGGACACAAGGTCCGGTCATGCTTCAAGCGCTGAATATCCTTGAAAATTTCGACCTGAAAAAAATGGGGTACAACAGCACACAATATATCCATACCGTTTACCAGGCTATGAATATGGCTTTTGCCGACAGGGATTTCTACTATGGAGACCCCTATAAATTACCTGTAGAACCCATTAAAGGCTTACTCAGCAAGGAATATGCCAAACTCAGGGCATCTCAGATCAATCCAGACAAGAATGATGCCCTTGTTGGTCCGGGTGACCCCTACCCTTTTGAAGGCAAGGAAAATCCATACAAAGCATTGCTTGCGCAACGGGGCTTCAGCGAATTTGGAGGAGGTAACAGGAATTTTGTTCCGGCGCATGATTCAGGCGGACTCGCCATGCTGGATGAAAATTATATGGACAGGCTTTGGAGAGGAACAACTTCAGTAGAGGCCGCAGACAAGGAAGGATGGGTTGTATCCATCACCCCAAGTGGCGGCTGGATTCCTGCCTGCATCGCCGGAAAAACAGGTGTAGGAATGAGTCAGCGTATGCAGAGCTTCGTGCTGGATTCAACGATCAATCCATTCAATGTGGTAGCCCCAGGCAAACGCCCTCGCGTTACCCTTACCCCCAGCCTGGCCATGAAAGACGGCAAACCACTCATTGCATTTGCTGTTCAGGGTGGAGACACCCAAGACCAGAATCTGCTGCAGTTTTTCCTGAACATGGTTGAATTCGGGATGACCGTACAACAAGCTACAGAAGCAGGAAATATCAACAGCAACCAGCTCTGGCTGTCTCTTGGAGGTACCAGTACCAACGATAGAATGCCCAAGCCTGGCAGCATCCTGCTCATTGATAAAACACCAGCTACAGTAAGGGAAGCATTGAAAAAAATGGGATATACACTCAGCTTTGACGACAGAACTTCTGGTCCGATCAATGCCATTTGGTTCGATTGGAAACATGGCAGCATGTGGGGCGGTTCCAGCAACCATGGTGAAGATTATGGCATAGGCTGGTAAAATATGCAAGATTTGAAACAAAATAGCCACCCAAAAGGTGGCTATTTTTATTTACAGCGTTTAGATTATTGGGTTTACACCAACACTTTCATGGCATTGGAAATTCGCTCCATGGCAGATTCAATCTTTTCCATGCTGTTGGCAAAAGATATCCTGATGCAATCAGGTTCCCCGAATGCACGACCGGTAACTGTTGAAACATGAGCTGTATTCAACAGGTACATACAGAGATCATCAGCATCTTTAATCACTTCCTCACCGATTTTTTTGCCGAAATAAGCCTTTACAACCGGGAACACATAAAATGCACCATCCGGCTCAGCGATCTGAAGACCTGGTATGGCATTTATAAGTGCGAGCATTCGCTCTCTCCGCTTTCCAAATTCAATGTTCATATCCAAGCTCGGCTGCATATCACCTGTTAATGCAACAATAGCGCCACGCTGGGTTACAGCGTTTGCACCACTGGTATACTGACCCTGCAATTTTTCACAAGCTTTTACAATATCAGGATGAGCAGCGATATAACCCAGGCGATACCCAGTCATGGCATAACCCTTGCTAAGACCATTGATGATGATAACACGCTCCTTGAGGTCATCAAACTGGGCAATGCTTTCATGCTTGCCAACAAAGTTGATGTATTCATAAATCTCATCAGAAAGGATGAGTACATTCGGATGCTTTCTGAAAACTTCCGCCAGTGCTGTCAGCTCCTCTTTTGAATAAACAGAACCACTGGGGTTACACGGTGAAGAGAACATGAACAACCTGGTTTGAGGCGTGATGGCTGCTTCAAGCTCGGCGGGTGTAATTTTATATTTATTTTCAAGAGCAGTTCGAACCAGCACCACTTTGCCTTCGGCAAGTTTTACAATTTCTGAGTAAGTTACCCAATATGGTGTAGGAATAACAACCTCATCACCTTTGTCAACAACAGCCATAATCACATTTGCAAGACTTTGCTTGGCACCTGTAGAAACAAGGATATTTTCAGCTTTGTATTCAAGTGAGTTATCCCTCCGCAACTTTGTACAAACTGCTTCACGGAGGTCTGGGTAACCAGCCACTGGGGTGTAATGACTGTAATTGTCGTCAACTGCCTTTTTGAGGGAGTCTTTGATGTGTACCGGCGTATCAAAATCAGGCTCTCCGAGAGAAAGATCAATTACATCAATTCCTTTAGCCCTTAGTTCACGGCCCAATTTGGCCATTTTTAGCGTTTCCGGCTCTGCGAAAAGGTCCAGGCGGGATGAAAGTTTCATTATTTCAAAATTTTGAGGGCAAAGGTAAAAAACGATAGCGATAATCCGTGGGATATTTTGTAGTCAATTCCCTATCTTTGCCCGCCCCGATTGTTCGGGTGATATTATATTAGCACAAATCAAAAATTTATGCAACTGAAAGGTTTGGTTCGTTTTTTTGCGATAGCCCTGATTCTGATCTCGGTTTACCAGCTTCATTTCACGCTGGTGGTTCGCAACTATGAGGGTAAACAGAAAGTAAAGGCTGAAGCTTTTGTCAAAGCCAATTTCCCCAATGTAGACACGGAAACCCGTGATCTGGAGTTTAACAAGCGGTACCGCAGGTTGCTTGACAGCACCCGTGAAACTACTGTTACTTACGGTATTACAGGTGCCATCAGCTACCAGAAGGCAAAAGAGCAGGAGTTAAACCTGGGTCTTGATTTGCAGGGTGGTATGAGCGTTACGTTGGAGGTTGAATTGGAAGGATTGCTGAAATCCCTTGCCAACAACCCCAAGGATCCTGCGCTCAACAACGCCCTTATTGCTGCCAATGCTGAAAAGAAAAACAGTGATGCAGATTTCATTACCCTGTTTGCCAATGCATACAAGACACAAAACCCAAGCGGTAAGCTGTCTACTGTATTCGCAGGAACGAGTGGCAGGACTGTCAAAATGGAAGACACTGACAACGAGGTAATCACAAAACTCCAGGCATCTGCAGAAGGCGCTATCAGCAACACATTCAATGTGTTGCAAAAACGTATCGACCAGTTCGGAGTTGCCCAGCCTAATATTCAGCTCGACAAAGTGAAGGGCATCATTACTGTTGAATTACCTGGTGTAAAAGACGATCCTGAGCGTGTAAGGAAATACCTACAAGCTACTGCAAACCTGCAGTTCTGGGAAGTTTACAATATTGGTGAACTGGACAAGTCTTTCACTGACGCAGAAAAATCTCTTCAGGCTTATTATGCTGGAGCACCTGCAGCTGTTGATACAGTTGCCGCATCTCAAACTGCAGCACAAAGCACAGATACAACAAAATCAGCAACCATTGGTGAACTCGTTAAGGGAACCGGTGCTGTTAAAAAAGATACTGCTAAGGCAGCTTCTAAATCATTCTTCACCATTTTCCAGCCCATCCCTCCTCAGCAAGATGCACAGGGAAGGATGAGTTTTGCACCTAACTTGGGTTTCATTGCTGGTCGTGATACAGCTGTATTCAATGAATACATGGCCATTGAAAGTGTAAGAAGTCAGTTCCCCGGCAATGTTCGTTTTGCATTCGGAATTCCCGAAGTAAATGAAAACGGTGTAAAGAGTGATATCGTAGCTGTTTATGCGCTTAAAACCCTTGAGGGATCTGATAAGGCAAAGCTTGAGGGTGATGGTGTTCAGCAAGCTTCACAAGATTATGACGACAGGGGAAGACCTGCCATCAAAATGCTGATGACCAAACAAGGTGAGCGCACTTGGGCAGAAATGACCAGCGCCAATGTAGGCAAGCCCATCGCTATTGTGCTGGATAACATCGTTTACTCCGCTCCAAATGTAATCAACCCCATTACTGGTGGTAATTCTGAAATCAGCGGAAACTTTGATATTGAAGAAGCACAGGACCTTGCGAATATCCTGCAGTCAGGTAAACTTCCTGCCCCTGCAAAAATCGTTCAGGAGCAGGTTGTTGGTCCAACACTCGGTGCATCTGCCATTGAGGGCGGTGCCATGGCCTTCGGTATTTCATTTGTGGTGATTTTCATACTGATGATTGTTTACTACAACACCGGTGGATGGGTAGCTAACATTGCACTTATCCTGAACCTGTTGTTTACCGTAGGTGTTTTGAGTGCATTGGGCGCCACACTTACTGCTCCCGGTATCGCGGGTCTGGTATTGACAATCGGTATGGCGGTAGATACGAACGTTATCATTTTTGAACGCATCAAGGATGAACTGAACTTTGGTAAAAGTTACCAGATGGCTGTAGCTGAAGGTTACAAGCGGTCTATGGCTCCTGTTTTGGATGCACACATTACCACCCTGCTTACAGCTTGTATTTTGTTCTATTTTGGTCTCGGTCCAGTACTCGGATTCGCAACCACACAGATTCTGGGTATCCTCCTTTCGCTTTTCTGCGGAATCCTGATTTCCAGGTTGATTTCTGATTTCTGGACAAACAAGCAAAGGCATTTTGAATATTTCACCAATGTGAGCCGCAAGGTTTTCAAAAACGCAAACTACCAGTTTATCCAGTACAGGAAAGTTGCTTACATCATCTCTGTTGTTGTACTGATTCTCGGTATCGGTGCTTTGTTCAACGGATTTGACCAGGGTGTGGAATATAAAGGTGGACGTAGCTATACTGTTCGTTTTGACAAGCCAACAGAGAATGAAAAAATCAGGGAATCACTGAAAACAGTTTTCGGGGAGCATCCAGTGCTGAAAACAGTGGGTGACAACAAAACACTGAACATTACAACTTCATACCTGATTGATGATGTCAGTAAGAATGCAGATTCTACTGTAGAAGCAGCGCTTTATGCTGGACTTAAAGAGAGTCTCCCGGCTAACCTTTCTTATGCTGATTTCAAAAAGGATTACAAGCAAAGCTCACAAACGGTGCAGCCTTCAATATCAGACGACCTTAAGAAAGGCGCTGTACAGGCTACAATCTTCTCACTGCTTGCCATCTTCTTGTACATCTTCTTGCGTTTCCGCGACTGGAGGTATTCAATTGGAACTGTTATTGCGTTGTTACATGACGTTTTTGTAACCCTTGCAGTATTCTCGTTCTTAAGGGGTGTTGTTCCTTTCCCACTGGAAATCGATCAGCACTTCATCGCAGCCATTCTTACCGTTATCGGTTTCTCCATGAATGATACTGTAATTGTATTTGACAGGATCAGGGAATACGCTCAAAAACTCAAAGGTGAGTCTAAAGACAACATCATCAACAGGGCAATCAATGATACACTGAGCAGAACCATCATGACTTCACTCACTGTATTCCTGACTATCCTCATCCTCTTCATTTTTGGTGGTGAGGTTACCAAAGGATTTGCCTTTGCAATGCTTATTGGTGTGGTAACAGGTACTTATTCTTCAATTTTTGTTGCAGCACCGGTTCTGGTTGACATTGCCAAAAGCAAAGCACTCGGAGAAGCCGACTCAAAGAAATCAAAAAAATAAGAGCTGATTTACAATCGAGCTTTACAAGAAAGCCCCGAACAAATGTTCGGGGCTTTCTTTATTTGAAAAGTCTAAAAAATTACTCTCAGATAGAAAAAGATGTTCCACAACCACAGGTGGCAGCTGCATTGGGATTGTTGAAAACAAAACCCCTCGCATCCAATCCTTTTTTCCAGTCAATTTCGAGTCCGAATAAATACATGTTATGCGCTGGATCAATGATGCAGGGAATTCCTTCAATATCAAATATTTCATCCCGCTCTTTTTTCTCGTCCATCTCCAGAATATAGCTCAGTCCTGAACATCCCCCACCCTTAACGCCTATACGAAGCATCTTTTGGGATGCTGGAGCTGAATCTGTAAAAAGCTGTCGAATCTCTTCCAGCGCATTAGGAGTGATTGTTACTGGTAAAATAGATGTAGTTTCCATATTGCAAAATTAATAACATTTCCCACACAATCTATCCGCATCCAGGGCGTACATTTGTTTCAATCACAAGAACATGTCTGAATTACCACTGATGTTGATCATGCAGGCTTACGAACGCTTAATCACTTTCACCGAGAGAAGCAGCTTTAAGGCACTGTTGGAAAGATTTCCTGCCGGAACATTAGATGCCACACAATTATTTGCGGTTTACCGCGAGGCCATCAGAACAGAGTATGAACATAACCTTTCTCAACAAATTTATGTTCCTGAAGGCATCTGGCAGGCTGTTTCAGACATGAAAGAACAACAGATTTTCATTCTTGAACAACTTTCTGGTACATTGCCCCCCAATTCCCCAGGCACCCTCCTGGAACATGCCATCCTGCACTTTCAAGCTTCCGATACCAATGCCAGTATGCAACCCATTGTGCTGGAAGCCATTCGCAATGCTGCCAAAAAACAAATTGCAGGTTAATAAAAACGCAACATGGAAAAACCCATTGTAAATGATTCAGGCATCAGCATAGCAACCATTTATGATGGTAAAGAGAACGTCAGGAATCATCCCCTAGCAGGAGAATTTCCGTATACCAGAGGAATTCAACCAGATATGTACAGAGGGCGTTTGTGGACTATGCGGC
>JBILSG010000132.1:0-6541 GCA_044372235.1 Chitinophagaceae bacterium | reverse complement strand
GAAAAAAGAAAGGGGTATCTGGACTCAAGCATCTCCCGACTGCAAAAGCTGAAATCAGACCAGGAAAAGCTTTTCAAAAATGGTTTTGCAGAAAGACTGGACATCGATAAAACACAGGTAACCCTCAACAACCTGATGACTACTGCCAACCAGATTGAAAAACTCATGGAAATAGGTGTGGCTTCACTCAAATTTGCCATGGCGCTGAATCAGAAAGATACGTTGGAAATGACAGAGAAACTGTCGAACGACAGGATCAAAAAAAACCTGATGGACATGTCTGGTTTTACCTATGAAGACCGAAAAGAAATTCAGGTACTGAACATCGTAAAAGATCTACAAGGTTTGGATATCAAACGCCAAAAGCTTGCTTATGCGCCTACCATTGCCACCTATTGGAGTTATAGCAGAAATGCACTCGGACAAGAGTCAAACCTTTTCAACTTCAACCAGAAATGGTTCAAAACATCAGTATGGGGACTAAATATGAGTGTACCGATTTTTGATGCAGGCCAGAAAGGTCAGCGTATCAAACAGGCAAAACTCAACCTTGAAAAAACAACCAATACAATCGACAACGTAAAACGTGCGATCGACCTACAGGTGCAGGCTGCTACCATCATTTTCAACAATGCCCTTACTACACTGGATATGCAGGAACGCAATGTGGAGCTGGCTGAAAAGGTTTACAATACCACCAAAAAGAAATACGAACAGGGTCTGGGTTCAAGCTTCGAATTGCTGCAAACAGAAACAGAACTGGAAACAGCTGAAAGCAATTATTTTCAGTCGCTTTACGATGCCATCAATGCCCGCATCTCTTACCTGAAAGCTTTGGGCAAAATCTAATCACAAAAAAAAGTACAAACCATCAATATGAAAAAGTCATTGATCATCAGCATGCTCTTCGTTCTGGCAGCCTGCTCTGGAACCCAACAGGAAAATAAAGACGTTACTGCTAAAAAAGCAGAACTGGAAAAACTCACCAAAGACAGGGATGCGCTTTCCGAAAAAATCACAGCACTTGAATCAGAAATATTGAAATTGGGAGGCTCTTCAGCTCCGGAGAAAGTGAAGCTGGTTGAAGTAACTGCACTGGCAACACAGGATTTTGCACACTACATTGAACTGCAAGGTAAAATCACCACTGAACAGAGCTATTATGTAACCCCAAGAGGCATGGGCGGTCAGGTTAAACAGGTGCTGGTAAAGCAGGGTGACCAAGTAAAAAAGGGACAGCTTGTGATGAAACTGGAAGACGGTATCGTTCAGCAAAACATCAAACAGGTAGAGAGCCAACTTGCCTTTGCCAAAAATATTTTCAGTCGCCAAGAAAACCTCTGGAAAGAAGGCATAGGTACTGAAGTGCAATTCCTTTCATCCAAAAACAATGTAGAGAGTCTCGAAAAGCAACTCGACCTGGTTAAGGAACAACTCAGCACCACACAGGTATATGCTGAAGTTTCCGGCATTGTAGATGCTGTTACCATCAAAGTAGGTGAAACTTTCATGGGTTCACCCATGGCGACCATCAACATCATAAATCCCAGTTCGATGAAAGCAGTTGTGGATGTGCCTGAAAACTACATCAGCAAAGTGCGCAAAGGAATGCCGGTTGTCATCAACGTACCAGACATCAACGAGTCATTCAATTCATCTATCAACCTCATCAGTGAAACCATCAACATCACATCCAGGTCATTCACAGCTGAAAGCAAAGTACCCAGCAAATCTACCATCAAGCCGAATCAGATCGCTTTAGTGAAAATACTCGACCATGAAGCTAAAAATGCGTTGGTAGTTCCTGTTGAAACTATTCAAACCGATGAAAAAGGCAAGTTTGTGTATGTGCTTGCACAGGAAAAAGGAAAGAGCGTTGCCCGTAAGAGAGTAGTGGAAATAGGCGAATTCTATGACGCACTGATCGAAGTAAAATCCGGACTGGCAACAGGCGACCAGCTCATCACCAAAGGTTTTCAGGGTCTTTATGAAGGTCAGCTGATCTCCACCGCCACAAATTAATTGTACCAATACATAAATATTTTTTATGGATAACGCTTCAAACAGCAACCCCATTTTTAAACTGCTGAAAAATCCCAAGACTTTCGGACCAACCGATTGGGCTATCAAAAATAAAACAGCCGTTTACCTCATTACCCTGATCATTTCACTCTGGGGAATCGGATTATTTGTTTCCTTCCCCAAGGAGCAGTTCCCTGATGTGGTGATCCCCAACATTTACGTTCAAACCGTTTATGTGGGCAACTCTCCCAAGGAAATTGAAAGCCTTGTAACCAGGCCCATCGAAAAACAACTGAAGGGTATCACAGGTGTAAAAATCAACAAGATCACATCCAATTCGCTGCAGGATTTCTCCGCCATCATCGTGGAATTCAGCACATCTGTTAAAACAGACGTTGCCCTGCAGAAGATGCGCGATGCGGTAGATAAAGCTAAGAAAGACCTTCCCAATGACCTTACACAAGAACCTGTGGTGCAGGAAATCAGTCTGTCTGAACTACCAATCATGGCTGTTAATGTGAGTGGCGACTATGACGGCATGAAGCTGGCAGAATTTGCGGAACAGTTGAAAGACAAGATTGAGGAACTTTCTGAAATCAGCAGGATTGATGTAGTGGGAGCGCCTGAAAGAGAGATTCAGATCAATGTTGACCGGTATAAAATGGAAGCTGCCAAAGTTGGATTCAGTGATGTGGAAGCTGCACTCCAAAGGGAGAATGCAGATATTTCAGGCGGACTCCTTGAAGTGGGTGACCAGAAAAGAACACTCCGTTTAAATGGTCAGTTTCGTTCCGCATTAGAACTGAACAATGTCATTGTTAAAAACATTTACGGTGCACCCTTTTACCTGAGAGACCTCGCAAAGATCACAGATACCGTAAAACAAAAGGAAAGTTTTGCCAGGCTTAACAGCAAGAACGTGGTTACGCTGAGTGTCATTAAAAGGTCAGGTGAAAACCTCATCAATGCATCAGAAAAAATCAACGCACTCGTGAAGGAAATGCAGCGTGATGTTTTTCCTAAAGACCTGAAAATTAACATAACCGGAGACCTGAGCATCACAGCTGCAGCTGCATTTGAGGAACTTGTCAACTCCATTGTGATCGGATTCATCCTGGTGATGATCATCCTCATGTTCTTCATGGGGGTAACAAACTCATTCTTTGTGGCACTCTCAGTTCCGCTCAGCATGTTCCTGGCCTTTATCTTCCTGCCTACAGCCGACTTCATCGTGGGGTCTAATGTTACCTTGAATTTCATTGTACTCTTTGCACTTTTATTTGGTCTGGGTATAGTAGTGGATGATGCCATTGTGGTGATTGAAAACACACACAGGATTTTTGCAATGGGCAAAGGCAAAATCAGTTCCCGCGATGCGGCACGTTATGCTGCCGGTGAAGTCTTCATCCCTGTTCTATCCGGAACACTGACCACACTAGCGCCTTTCATACCATTGCTCTTCTGGCCGGGTATCATTGGTAAGTTCATGATCTACCTGCCTACCATGCTGATCTTCACATTAACCGCCTCACTGATCGTGGCATATATCATGAACCCTGTATTTGCAGTGGATTTCATGTCTCACGAACAGGAAGAAAAAAAGAAAAAATCAGCCATCTTCAAAAAACCTTTATTCCTGTTATTCATCACCATCGGTGGATTGTTTGACCTGGCAGGATATGGCGGTGATAACGCATCGTTGCGTTTCATCGGGAACCTGCTGATATTCTTCGGACTGCTAATGGTGCTCAATACTTATGTGCTGACTGCAGCCATCAAAGCCTTCCAGGAAAGACTCCTGCCAGCCATGATGAACAGTTATGAAAAGCTGCTGAGGTGGACAACCGAAGGCTGGAGACCAGTTAAGATGTTGCTGGCAACTTTTGCCCTTCTTATCTTCTCATTCGTCTTCTTTGGCATGCGTAATGTACCTGTAGTATTGTTCCCCACAGGCGACCCCAATACCCTCTACGTATACCTCAAACTACCCTCAGGCACCAATGTGGAATACACCGATTCAGTAACACAAATGCTGGAAGGGCGCATCAACAAAGTACTTGGAGTCGATGGCGGCAAAAAGAACCCACTTGTGGAAAGTGTTATTGCCAACGTTGCTGTTGGTGCGAGTGACCCCAACAGTGGCGACCGCAGCACCCGTCCAGAACTTGGCAGGATACAGGTAAACTTCGTGCCGTTTGAGGAACGTGATGGTGGCTCCACCATGCCTTACCTCGATTCAATAAGAAATGTTGTAAAAAACATTCCGTCGGCAGAAATCACCATCGCACAAGAAAGTAATGGTCCGCCCACAGCCTCTCCAATCAATATAGAAGTCTCCGGTGATAATTTTGAAGACCTCGCCAGCACTGCCATTGCACTCAGAAACTACCTCGGAGATAAAAACATCCCCGGTGTGGAAGAACTCAAAATTGACGTTGATTTCACCAACCCTGAAATAAGCCTCTCGATAGACCGTGAACGTGCACTGATGCAGGGCATCTCAACGGCTCAAGTGGGAATCGAAATCAGAACAGCGCTATTCGGTAAAGAGATTTCGAAGTTGAAAATCGGTGAAGAGGAATACAATATCGTGATCCGCAATGATGCCAGTCAGAGAAAGACCTTGTCTGAACTGCTAAATATGCGCATCACCTACCGCGATTTTACCACCGGCATGATCAAACAGGTGCCCATCAGCTCTGTGGTGAAAGCTGACCTCAGCAATACTTATGGCAGTATCAAGCGTAAGAATCAAAAACGTCTGATTACCATCTACTCCAATGTGCTGGTATCACAGGGTTATACACCCCAGGCTGTAAATGCGGAAATCAAAAAGCAGATTGATGCCTTCAAACAAAAACCTGAAGGTGTTACCGTTGCACAAACCGGTGAGGAAGAACAACTGAAGGAAACTGCTGCATTCCTGGGTAATGCCCTTTTCATTGCAGTAGGATTCATCTTGCTGATCCTCATCCTCCAGTTTGGCTCTTACAGCCGCACGATGATCGTTTTATCTGAAATATTCTTCAGCCTTATCGGTGTGCTGCTGGGTTATGCCATCACCCGTTCTACTTTTGCGGCTGTAACAACGGGCATTGGCATCATCGGTCTATCCGGTATCGTTGTTAAAAACGGTATCCTCGTGATTGAATTTGCTGATGAACTCCGCAGCAGGGGCATGAAAGTACGTGATGCTGTTATCGAAGCTGGAAAGACCAGGATTGTACCGGTCCTACTTACCGCGCTGGCAGCCATCCTGGCGCTGATACCACTCGCTATTGGCTTCAACATCAACTTCGTAACCCTATTCTCTGAACTCAATCCACATATCTTCTTTGGCGGCGACAACGCCGTTTTCTGGAAGCCGCTGGCGCTGACAATCATCTGGGGATTGATGTTTGCCTTCTTCATGACGCTGCTTATTGTACCTGCTATGTACCTGATTGCAGAGCGACTAAAAAGACCCATGACGAAGTTTTTCAAGGGTGGATGGATTTCCATTCTTGGATTACTCGGACCGCTCTTCTTCCTCCTTGCAGGCTTCATGTATCTTGTGCGCAGGATCATGGGTAAACCTGTGTGGAATGGAAAACAATAATTAGTTTAGCGTTCTGAATGGGAACAGCTTGATACCCTTCAGCTGTTCCCATTTTTTATTCAACTACTTATAAAAAAATAGACCATGTCAAACTTCAGCACACGTTCCAACCATGAAATCGACTACAGGATTGTTGGAGAAGAAATGCAGTATGTGGAAATCGAATTGGATCCCAATGAAACAGCCATCGCAGAAGCCGGCAGCTTCATGATGATGGATGACGGTATTCAGATGCAAACCATTTTCGGAGACGGCTCCGGTCAACAACAGGGGGTTCTTGGCAAGCTTTTTTCTGCAGGCAAACGATTACTTACAGGAGAAAGTCTGTTTATGACCGCCTTCACCAATATGGTTCACGGAAAGAAAAAGGTATCCTTTGCTTCACCCTATCCTGGTAAAATAATTCCGCTGGACCTCCAGCAACTCGATGGCCGGATCATCTGCCAGAAAGACTCCTTCCTCTGTGCCGCCAAGGGCGTGAATGTGGGCATCGCTTTTCAACGCAAATTGGGTACCGGACTCTTTGGTGGAGAAGGCTTCATCATGCAGAAACTTGAAGGAGATGGCATGGCTTTCGTTCATGCAGGCGGACACGTATTCGAGCGCTACCTCACACCTGGTGAAGTGTTGAAAATTGATACCGGATGCGTAGTGGCCTTTACACAGACTGTTGATTATGATATCCAGTTTATTGGCGGTATAAAAAACTCCATTTTCGGTGGTGAGGGTCTCTTCTTCGCAACCCTTCGCGGTCCCGGCAAAGTTTGGATCCAAACACTTCCTATCAGCAGATTGGCCAGCAGGATTATTTCCTATGGTACCGGTCCAAGAAGAGAAGAAGGCAGCATCCTCGGCGGACTTGGCAACATGCTCGACGGCGACGGGTTTTGATGAGTGAAAAGGCAGGAGGCACGAGGCAAA
>JBILSG010000131.1:0-6562 GCA_044372235.1 Chitinophagaceae bacterium | reverse complement strand
GTGGGCGATACCGGCAATCCAGCAGATTTCAAATGGGCTTTTATGGCGGGAGGTATTGGTATGTTGCTGAGTGTATTGATTCAGGTAGTTTACCATAAAAAATATGTAACAGGGCCAGATCAGCAGACACTGGGATTGGTTCCGGATAACGCACCTGCTTACAGTAAAAATCCTTTTTTCGGACTGATTGTGTTTCTACTACTTATTGGCGTTTCAACAACCCTTTTATACGTAGATTCCGGACTTGCTCAAATCAAACATTGGGGCTTTAATATCGGCAGTTTCAATATTTCAACTGCCCTGTTTACAAACCTGGTCTTTTTGCTGGTAGCCTGTATCCTCGTCATTGCACTGATTATTTTTACGGACAAAACACTTACTAAACTGGAAAAAAGCAAGGTTGCAGTTATATTCACCGTATCCTTTTTTGTGGTCTTCTTTTGGAGCGCATATGAACAGGCAGGTGCATCACTCACTTTTTTTGCAGACGAACAAACCAACCGAGACCTCGGATTTTTCGTTGTTCCAGCAAGTTTTTTTGCTTCTCTCAATTCCATATTTGTGGTCAGTTTTGCACCCATTTTTGCATGGCTTTGGGTGAAACTTGGCAAGATGGATCCTTCCTCTCCAACCAAAATGGCCTGGGGACTCCTTTTACTCGCATTGGGATACCTCTGGATAGCATTTGGAGTTAAGGATGTTCAGCCTGGGATTAAGGTAAGCATGATCTGGCTTGTTGGCATGTATGCGTTACATACAGCGGGTGAGCTATGCCTTTCGCCAATTGGTCTTTCCCTTGTGAATAAACTGGCTCCTGCGAAATTTGCATCCATGCTGATGGCAGTATGGTTTACAGCCAATGCCTTTGCCAATTATCTTGCCGGCGCATTGAGTAAACTCTATCCGGAAGAAGGCAAAACCAAATTTATCCTGGGATTGCCCATAGAAAATAATTTCAATTTCTTCATGGTATTTGTTGTGATGTCTGGTGTGGCAGCTTTTATTCTTTTCTTCCTTTCCAGCAAACTCCAGAAGTTGATGAAAGACTAATTCAATTTAAAAAGTTAGCATATGTCTGATAAAAAATTTGTCCCTTTCATAGCCCCTGAAACAGCTATGAAAGAGTTTACACTCAAAGCTGTGGTTACCGGTGCCTGCTTCGGAATAATATTTGGAGCCGCAACAGTTTATCTGGCACTGAAAGCTGGACTAACTGTTTCAGCATCCATTCCTATTGCAGTGATGTCGATTGCGCTAAGTAAGCTTTTTCTGAAGACAACAATACTTGAAAACAACATCATTCAAACTACGGGTTCAGCAGGCGAAAGCATTGCAGCGGGAGTTGTATTTACCCTACCTGGATTTCTTTTCCTGTCTGAGACAAACAGCGCTGATTATTTCAATTATGTTACCATATTGGTGCTGGCCATCTTTGGCGGCATGCTGGGAACACTGATGATGATCCCCCTGCGGAGTGCACTGATTGTTAAGGAGCACGAAACGCTTCCCTATCCTGAGGGAACCGCCTGTGCATCAGTTTTGAAAGCGGGTGAAAAAGGCGGGAATTTTGCGAAGACAGCATTTGCAGGCCTTGGCATTGCAACTGCGTATGCTTTTCTACAGAAAATATTTCATGTTGTTGCCGAAACGCCATCTTTCATGACCGCTCAGGCCAATAAATACCTTCCTTCGGCAAAAGTGAGTGGTGAAATAACCCCTGAATACCTGGGTGTTGGATACATCATTGGTCCGAAAATAGCCGGTATCCTTGTGGCTGGTAGTGTTTTGACCTGGTTTGTATTTAATCCGTTGCTTGCTACTATTGTACCCGGTGATGTCATCGCACTTCAGCTGGTAAAATTAGGCTACCTGAAAGATATAACCACAGCTGGCGGTCCGGGTGGCTGGGATCCTTCCACACACCAGTTCAGTGATTTTTCCGTAGCTATTTACCGTGCATTTGTGAGACAAATCGGAGCAGGAGCAGTTGCTGCAGGTGGATTCATCACCCTCATCAAGACGATTCCAACCATTATTTCTTCCTTTAAAGGAAGCCTGGGAAGTTTACAGTCCGGCAATGGAGAGCAGACTTCCATCAAAAGAACAGAAAAAGACCTGTCTGTTAAAATTGTCCTCTGGGGTAGTCTCGCCCTCATTTTATTGATGACAATTATGCCGCAAATACCCGGTGAAGGGCTGGCAAGCAAACTCCTTATTGGCATACTTGTTGTTTTATTTGGTGCGTTTTTTGTAACTGTTTCATCCAGGATTGTAGGACTGATAGGCTCATCCAATAATCCAATTTCCGGCATGACCATTGCAACCATTATGGGCACTTGTCTGGTTTTTATTGCAGTGGGGTGGACGGGCAAGGTATTTGAACCCATGGCGCTTGTAGTGGGCGGAATGATATGCATAGCAGCAGCCAATGCAGGTGCCACATCGCAGGACCTCAAAACCGGATACATACTTGGCGCAACGCCAAGAGCTCAACAGATTGCCCTATTCATTGGAGCCATCGTCTCTTCCGTTGCTATTGGATTTACCATTAAAATCTTGGATACACCCACACAGGAAATGATGGCAGCGGGCATCAAACACGCAATTGGCACAGACCTGTATGCAGCACCGCAAGCTACCTTGATGGCAACACTGATTAAAGGCATATTGTCTTTCAACCTCGACTGGCAATTTGTTCTTGTTGGTGTAGCTATTGCCGTAGTAATGGAACTATGTGGCATCAAAGCACTCAGTTTTGCCATTGGCATTTACCTGCCACTCTCTACAACACTGCCCATTTTCATTGGCGGTGCTATCAGGGGAATTGTGGATGGAAAAAAGAAAAAACAAGAGGCAGAAAATAACGGGGAAGAGGAAGATTTACGCAAAGGAAACCTTTTTGCTACCGGATTAGTAGCAGGAGGTGCGATTGCAGGGGTTATTGTGGCCTTCCTTTCAGCCAACGAAAACATTGCCCGGATGCTGAAAAAAGTCAACCTGGAAGAAATTCTAACCCATCAGTTGGGAGAACAGGGCTATTTTATATTGGGTAGCATACTCTTTTTCGCCCTTGCCTTTATACTCTACAAGGTAGCAATGAGTAAGGAAGTAGCTAACAATGAAACTGTATGATATGCCGGTTAGATCACTGAAATTCGCACTGCCCCTGAGCCTATTTTTCATGGCACTGATCTCTTTTTATGGCAAAGGAATCATGACTTTTATTCCGGTATTTTATGTCTTCTTTTTAATACCACTCGTTGAGCTGCTGATTCCGGCTAATCCGGAAAACATGAATGCAGCGGAAGAGCAGCTTGCCCGGGAAGACAGAACATATGACCTTTGGGTTTACATAACCCTTCCTCTGCAATACGCCTTTTTGCTATTGTTCTTGTTTGCCGCAGGAGAACAAGGATTAACAAACATGGAACTTGCAGGAAGGGTTATCAGCATGGGATTGCTATGCGGTGCTTTTGGGATAAATGCCGCACATGAATTGGGTCACCGCACCAAACCCTTTGAAAGGAATATGTCTAAGGCGTTACTGCTTACTTCCCTTTACATGCACTTTTACATTGAACACAATAAAGGTCACCATAAAAATGTTTCAACTCCAGAAGACCCAAGCAGTGCACGGAAATGGGAGCCTGTATATTTGTTTTACTTCAGAACCATCGTCAATGGCTACATCTCAGCATGGCAAATTGCGGCTGATGAACAACGGAAAAAATCACAGTCGGTACTGCATTTCACAAACCCCATGATCCGGTTTCAACTGCTGCAGCTTGTTCTATTGCTGACGATTTATATGGTTTTCGGAATCAAAGTTATGCTGTGTTTTTTGGCTGCAGCTTGTATTGGGTTTCTATTATTGGAAACAGTCAACTACATAGAACATTATGGGCTACAGCGGAAAAAAACAGAAAATGGCTACGAGCGTGCCATGCCTGAACACAGCTGGAATAGCAGTCATATCCTTGGAAGACTGATGCTGTTTGAGTTATCCAGACACAGCGATCATCATTACCTTGCAAGCAGAAAGTATCAAATCCTCAGGCATCACGAGGATGCTCCACAGATGCCAACAGGTTATCCAGGCATGATGTTACTGTCTTTTATTCCCCCGCTCTGGTTTACAATCATGCATAAAAGAATTGATGATTTCAGTAATCGGAATCATCTGATCACTTCAGAGCCAAAATAAGGTCTTAGCACCTCAGGTATGAGAATACCATCAGGTGTTTGGTAGTTTTCAAGCAGGCTGGCCATGATACGCGGCAAAGCCAGTGAACTGCCATTGAGTGTATGTACCAATTGCGTTTTGCCATTCTCGTCACGGGTGCGGATCTTCATCCGGTTCGACTGAAATGTCTCAAAATTGGATACGGAACTCACTTCCAGCCACCTCTCCTGCGCAGCACTGTAAACTTCAAAATCATAGGTCATCGCCGAAGCAAATCCCATATCCCCTCCGCATAACCTAAGGATTCTGTAAGGTAATCCGAGAGACTGGATAAGCTTTTCAACATGTACGACCATTTCTTCCAGTACTTCGTAACTTTTCTCGGCAGTGGTCATGTAAACAATTTCAACCTTATCAAACTGATGAACCCTGTTCAGTCCACGTACCTCTTTTCCAAAACTGCCAGCTTCTCTTCGGAAACAGGGCGTATATGCTGTCATTTTCACAGGCAAGTCAGCCGGAGGAATGATTTCGTCTCGGTAAATATTAGTAACTGGGACTTCGGCTGTTGGAATCAGGTACAGTTCATCTGCCGTTACATGGTACATCTGGCCTTCCTTGTCTGGCAACTGACCGGTACCATAAGCTGAAGCTGCATTAACCACAAAGGGCGGAATATACTCAGTATACCCGGCACTGATATTGTGATCCAGAAAATATTGAATCAGTCCACGCTGCAGCTTTGCCCCTTTGCCTTTGTAAACTGCAAAACCACTACCCGTGATTTTAACGCCCGTCTGGAAATCAACCAGTCCGTATTTTGTAATCAGATCCCAGTGAGGGACGGCACCTGCATGCAGCTCAGGAATCTCACCATTTTGCCTGACAACTTCATTGTCTTCGGCGGACTTTCCGGCAGGCACCAGGGAATGCGGCAGATTGGGCAACCTCACCAGCATACCATCCAGTTTCGCTTCAACTGCGGTTAGTTCCTGTGCAAGTTGATCAATTGACTCTTTCATGGATGAAACAGCAGATTTCAGCAATTCTGCCTCTTCACGCTTACCTTGCCCCATTAGGGCCCCAATTTCCTTGGATGAAGCATTTCTTTTGGCCAGCAATTCATCAGACTGAAACTGCAGTTGCTTCCGCTGATCATCAGCATCAATTATCTTTTCAACCAATTCGGTATCCTGAAAGTTTTTTTTCTGCAGACTGGCAACAACCAGTTCACGGTTGTTACGAATAAACGATAGCTGGAGCATCCCTAAAAATTTATGCAAAGATAAGCAATCGGTTCAGATGCTTTAAATTTGCAGCATGATGATAGCAGATGACCTACAAGCACGCTGGTGGAAGCTGGAAGAAAAAATGATCAACCGGTTCGGGAAAAAGCCTGATCTGGAATCAATCCTGTTTCTGATAGGGATTCAGGAAGTAAGGGGAGCCGGACACCAGTTTACAAAAGAACAAAAACAGGACCTCATGCACGTGGCCGTATGCACCGTTCTGACACCAAGCGGATATTATGAGCATGCCGGTTGGGATGAAGATGGGTGGCCACACTTCAACCAGAAAAAAGAATTATCCCCCATGAGTCTGTTTGAACAGGAAAACTTCATGAAAGACCATGTACTGTTCTACTTTGATCAAAATGAATTCTGATGAAAAAGTTCATCCTCATTCCAGCCATTCTATGCCATTTGATAGCCCTATTCTCAGAAGCTCAGGCACAACCGCCTGTCAAACTCAGGAAAAAAGATTTCCGCAGTGATATCCGCATGGTAACTGATTCAGGCATACTGGTGCTAAGACTGAATGACTCCACGCCAACACACCGGAACAATTTTCTCAGGCTGGTCAAAGAGCACTACTATGATGGCATCAGTTTTCACCGCATCATCAGCGGCTTCATGATTCAGGCGGGAGATGAAAAAACAAAAAAAGGCGCAGATAGTACAAAATTCCTGGCAGGTTATACCCTTCCCGCCGAAATCAGACCAGACCTGTTTCATAGAAAAGGGATGCTTGCTGCAGCCAGATTGGGAGACAACGTAAATCCAACCAAAGCCAGCAGCGGAGTTCAGTTTTACATTGTACAGGGAAAAATATTCAATGACAAAGCCCTCGATTCTGTTGAAACTTACCGACTGAATGGCAGAAAAATTCCGGTTGAACATCGAAACATATATAAAACCACTGGGGGATCACCGCACCTGGACCAGCAATACACCATCTTTGGAGAACTGATCAGCGGTTTCGATGTTTTAGACAAAATAGCTGGAGTAAAAACAACAGGCAGACAAGGTGGGGATAAACCCATTCAGGATATCAGGATAAAGAAAGTACGCCTCACCCGCAGGATTACCTGAAAAACAT
>JBILSG010000130.1:0-6615 GCA_044372235.1 Chitinophagaceae bacterium | reverse complement strand
ATACCATAGTTATGTTTTGGTCTGATCACGGAGATGGACTGCCTTATGTTAAACGCGAAGTGACTGACAGGGGTATCAGGATTCCCCTCGTGATCAGGTTTCCGCAAAAGGAAAACCGAGTTGGGATTGTGGAAGACAGGCTGATTTCGTCGATTGATTTTGCACCGACAGTCCTTTCATTGGCTGGTATCAGACCACCTTCAAACATGCAAGGAAAGGCATTCCTTGGCGCGTATACGGATAATAAACCCCATGAGTATGTGTTTGCTGCGAGAGACAGGCTGGATAGTGAATACGACAGGGTGAGGTCAGCGCATGATGGACAGGTTCAGTACATTGTTAATTATAACCCTGAATTACCCAGGTATGTGGATGTTGCATACCGCAAGCAACAGGCATCCATGCGGGAGATTTTGCGGATGAAGGATGCCGGTCAGCTTAGTAACACAGCTATGCGCTGGTTTGAACCCAAGGGAACAAAAGAAGAATTGTATGATGTAGTCGCTGATCCGCATCAGTTGCATGACCTGGCACATGATCCCAAATATGCAGAAATACTGGATCATTTCCGGAGTGCCTACCAAAAATGGCAGACAGATGTTCCTGATCTCGGTGCTGTTTCCGAGAAAGAACTCATACAGAAAATGTGGAATAACGGATCAGCTCCGCCTGCTACAATTCCTCCGCTGGTGATGCAGTCTGGTGGGTGGACAGGAATCGTATCACCCACAGCAGGTGCAGGTATAGCCTACAGGGTTATTTCACCTGAGGGTAAGGTTCCCGTGCGATGGGAAGTATATGCCAAGCCATTCCGCATGCAGAAAGGTGAGCAGGTAGAGGCAGTGGCACAAAGAATAGGATACACCAGCAGTTCCGCAGTTGTTGCCGATGCACGCTGATAGTTAGTATCGTTTATTCTATCCCCTTATCAGACAATAGATACATCCTTGTGGAAGAGGTATATGTTCCCTGATCCCCTTTGTATTTAGCGTCTACATAAAAAGCTTTATAGCCTGAGTTTGGCAGCTCAATAGTAAGTTTGTTGGCAATCTGACCCTTACCAGCAGATGAGCTACTCCATTTTTGTTTCCTGAAGTCCATTGTGGCTGATGATGCGCTCCAGATCATCATTTCTTCGGGTTCTTCTGCAGCAGAAAGGATCGTCAGCTCAAGTTTACCAGCTGTAATTTTTGCATTGGTTTCAAGAACCGGATAGGGTTTTGACTGCAGCATTTTCCCATACATTACACCCAGTGTCTGCAATGCTGAAATGCCGCCGCCCAGGTCATGCCCGGCATTGGGCACATAATGCAGCATGGTTTCACCGGGAATTTTATCGATGTAAAACTTAATGGCATCGACCGTCCAGTATTCGTCATTGGTGCCGATGAAAATCATTTTCGGCACTCCCAGTTTCTTTCGGTAACTGTAGGGGTCGATCATGGTTGTAACATCCTTACCTTTTTTAGATGCTGTTGACTGAGGGATTTCCAGTTTCACATAATCGTCGATCTGTTCACTGTAGCCTCCGTATGCTTTCAATTGGTTGTTCAGGGAAATAGGCATGTTGAGCATATCGATAACCATCGGACCGATTGCTTTAATGCGTGGATCACCCGAAGCAGCGCTCAGCCAGGTTGTCCACCCCCTTTTTGATGCACCGGCAACAAAAAAATCTTTTGTATCCCTTTGCAGCTTTGTTGTGCTGAATTCCTGCACTGCATCCATTGCACGGAGTGCCGATTTGACCATTGGAAAAAGCAGTGGCCAGTCGGCCTCCCCTTCATTTTTGTATTGCTGCAAGGTGTAGGAGATAAGTGCATCCTCTTTGCGGCCGTCATAAAGTGGCTGATTGGGCGTTTGTTTGAGGATGGCAACAATTGATTTATTTTTCTCCGCTATTTGTGCAGCAACGGGCCAGAGTCCGTCTTTGGTTGACCAATTCGGTTGTTCGTTGTTGTTTGAGCCACCGGAAATGATGAGCAATGCACCACTGTATGCAACTGTTTCAGGGACAATCAGCGTAAGCTGATGACGCCAGGTAATTTTTCGCCATTGTTGTGATGTAAGCAATAACTGGTAACTCTTTGCTTTCCCAATATTTCCAGAATCTTTCAGTGACCACGTATAGGTTTTATCGCCATTATGCAGGTAAGCATCGAGGGCTTTAGAGGGTTTGATGCTGGTTTGAGCAAATGCAGCAAATGGGAAAAGTAGAAACAGACATTGCTTGATCATAACGTTTAATTATAGATGAAACTGATATTTGTATAAATAATTTAATAAATGTTTGATACAAAAAAAATACAATAATGACATGCGGTAAACGTTCATGATGGTGTTAGAGGCTGATTTTCATCAGTTTTAAGTATGGTGAAAACCTTTAACACTAATTTACAGGGTATTTTATTCCGGAGACGGATTTTTTATCCAAATTTTATTCCATGAAAACAAGCATAACCTTTCTCATCGCATCTGTATTGCTGTACACAGCCTGCAAGCACGAGATGATCAATCCCCTTCCCGGCAATCCACAGGATACTGTAGTTGTAAACAATCCCAATCCTGCTGTTAAATCAGATACTGTTTGTTTCAATACAGAAGTATTGCCATTATTTATCACCTATTGTGCATCAGCTGGTTGTCATGATCCTGCCAGCAGAAAAGAGGGCGTTGTTACCAACACGTACGCTTCTATCATGCGAGGAATCACTCCCAAGAATCCCAATAAGAGCGAATATTACAAGGTAATCATAGACAAGGAAATGCCACTTCCGGGATCACCTCAGTTATCTACTGCACAAACCAATGTGATTTTGAAATGGATTAATCAGGGGGCACTGAACACCAATTGTGTTAACAGCTGTGATACCACGAAGTTTGCTTATTCAGATCCCGTTGTCACCTTGCTCACCAATAACTGTAATGGTTGTCACGGTACCAAACCAGGTTCAGGCAATGTTTACCTGGGAGATTTTGCAAGTGCAAAAGCATACATCTCGTCCAACAAAACTGCTTTCCTAAATGCCATCAATCACACGTCAACCGTGGTTTCCAAAAGAATGCCTCCCGGCAATAAGCTCCAGGATTGTCAGATTGGACAATTCACACGCTGGGTAGAAAAAGGCTTTCCACAATAACGAACTATGAAAAGAAATATCATACTACTTGCAATCACTTTTTTTGCAGCATCCTGTTATTATGATAAGGCAGACCTGATTTATCCTGTTGCCGCAAATTGTGATACAACTGCTGTCAAATATTCCACTGCCATCGCTCCTGTACTTACAGCCAGCTGCAATGGATGCCATGGAGGAACAGCTGCCGCAGGTGCAGGGATTGTGCTGGATAATTACAATTCAGTAAAGACCTATGTAACCAATGGAAAACTCCTTAACTCCATATTGCAAAACGGGAAAGCTTCCGCCATGCCTAAAGGTGGTGGCAAACTGGATAATTGCACACTCAGCAAATTCTCAAGCTGGATTAATCAAGGCGCACTCAATAACTGACAATATGAAAATGACAAAATCAATTCTTGCATCATTCGTTCTGCTGTTCGCAATCAGCACAACATCACAGGCACAAAAGGTTTATGCAACAAAAACCGGACAGATTTTCTTTAACGCCACTGGCGGTATTGAGAAAATAGCAGCAGTAAATAACCAGACAGATTCTAAGTTTGTGGACAATACCGGACAAATGGTTTTTGCCGTACTGGTAAAAGGCTTCAAATTCGAGAATCAGCTCATGGAAGACCACTTCAATGAGAATTACATGGAATCTACCAAGTTTCCCAAAGCTGATTTCAAAGGGTATATCACCAATATCAAAGAAGTAAACTTTGCAAAGGATGGTACCTATCCGGTAAAAGTTGATGGCAACCTCACCATTCATGGCGTAACACAGAAAGTGGCAACCACAGGTACCATGAAAATTGCAGGTGGTGTTCCTGAAATCGAAGGAAGCTTCAAGGTGAAACTTAAGGATTACAACGTAACAGGCCTGTATATCGGTGAAAAAATTGCACCGGAAGCTACCATTAATATCAAGTGTAAATACTGATCATGAATTTTTCTCCATTAGTCAAATTATCTGTTATTGTCGCCTTTACAGCACTGCCTTTTGCAGGTGCAGCACAGGTTGACCTCTTTGCAGAAGAAGAGACTGCATTCACCGATAAGGTTACGGCTACTTTTAAGTCTACTCGTGTTGTAAACGGACAATCCATCGAAAACGTTGGACAGGGTGTATTGGATTTCAGGATTCTGCACAGGTTCGGACAGCTTAGTGACGGTGCTTATAACCTGTTTGGATTGGATCAGGCTTCCATGAGGCTTGGATTGGATTATGGCATCACCAAAAACCTGATGGTGGGTATTGGCAGGAGTACTTTTGAAAAACAGTATGATGGCTTTGCGAAACTGCGGCTGCTCTCTCAAACTACCGGAAGTAAAAACTTCCCTATATCTGTGAGCTACGCAGGTACAGTGATTTATAAGTCGCTTAAAAATACCACAACAGCTTATGTGCCCTATGAAAGCGACAGGTTTTCTTATGCCCATCAGTTGCTTGTTGCCAGAAAGTTCGGAGACTACTTCTCCTTGCAGCTGACACCTACAGTCTTTCATTACAACCTGGTAGAGAAGTCCAGCATACCCAATGATTTTCTTGCACTGGGTATTTCTTCAAGGGTAAGGCTCAGCAAGCGGGTAAACCTCACCGGTGAATATTTTTACAGGTTCACTAAATTGGATGGTTACCAGAACTCACTTTCAGTGGGTTTTGATATCGAAACAGGCGGACACGTCTTTCAGTTGCATGTGACCAATTCAACCGGAATGACTGAACGCACATTCATCAACGAAACTACCGGAGAATGGGGTAAAGGGAATATCCGCTTCGGTTTCAATATTTCCCGCGTTTTTACAGTTGTCAAACCCAAAGAATTCAGATAATATGATTAAAAAGATAATCATCGGAGCCGTTATCGCCATTGTTGCAGTTGCAGGCGGAAGCTATTACTATGCCTTTGTTTACATGAAGAACAGAAAGTTTGACATGGTAAATGCAGAAGCCACATCCATTACTTCAGTAGACCTTGTAAAGGCTTTTCAAACTGATGAAGCGGGTTCCAATGCGGCTTACCTTGATAAGGTATTGCAGATAACAGGAACTGTATCTGCAACAGGTACAACGCAAACAGGCGAAAAAACAATCACACTTGGTTCTGAAGACCCCTTCTCAGGTGTCATGGCTACCATTGACTCTACAGCTACTGCTAATGTTGCCGAAGGAGAAACCATTACCATCAAGGGATTTTGTAAGGGATTTCTTAGTGATGTGGTCATTACCAATGCCATTCCGGTTAAATAAAACATTCAGCTTTTTATATGCTAATGCGGCAGGATTTTATCCTGCCGCATTTTTTTATACTAGTAGTTATCAGATGAAATACAACCCTTTGGATTTAAATTTGTTTTATAATCACTATGAAAGGTGTCGTCATCCTGATTCTTTGCTTTTGGGTCAATTCCCTGTTTTCGCAGGAGATCAGCTATTCTGCACTGGAAAGCAGTAATGAGAAAAGTAGTTCATTTGATATCATTGGGCGGTTCGGGAAACAAGTCCTTATATACAGAAACATCAGGGGAAGACATTACATTTCTATTTTCAACAATGACATGTCCCTTGCCAGAAAGATGGAGATTGATTTTCTGCCAAGGCGGGTGCTTAAAGTAGAATTCCTCAAGGCAGACAATCAATTGCTGTTGTTTTATCAGCACGAAAAGAACAACATACTTTATTGCAGTCTTGTCAGGTTTAACAAGGATATCCGTGTTTCCCGGGAACCGGAAACCCTGGACTCCGTTGTGATTGCCGATAACCGGGATATTGGTTTGTATAACATTTTGCAAAGTCAGCACAATGCAAGAATAATGGTTATTCAGCCCCTCGTTAATACAGAAATGATATTTGAAATCAACACGCACCTTTACGATGAGAAAATCAACCTGCTTCAACAAACGAGAATTTTAATTGGATCTCCTGGTGGTGCGGAGATGATAAGGGATTTTACGCTGGCCAATAATGGAGACCTTGTTTTTTCAAGGGCCATTCCAAGAAGCGAAACGGAGAACCTCAGGAGGGTGGATATACTGATCAAGCCCGCGTACCTGGATACCATCCGAATGGCCACTGTTCGATTTGGAGACCTTGCCATTCAAAACCTCAGACTTCAGGTAGATAACCTGCACGAACGTATCCTTGTTGCTGGATTATTTGCGCGGGGCAAGAAGTCAGATGTGGATGGTTTTTTTTCTGCAGGTATCAGAATGGATAACAACAGTATTGCAGGCGGACAAAATACATACTTCTCAGATAGCCTGAGGAGTGAGGTTAAAATCCGTAATAATATTGAGCGCTCTGTTTTCAATGAGTTTGTGATTGATGAAATCATTCCATACACCAATGGTGGATATGCGCTTGTGATGGAAAAAAGATATTCAGAGGGTGGAAGAGGGACTGAAAGACTGTTCAATCCTTACCTTGATAACAGTTTACCGGGCAGAATGCAATACAACGACTTCTCCGGTAATGGTCCGGTTTTTACCA
>JBILSG010000129.1:0-6621 GCA_044372235.1 Chitinophagaceae bacterium | reverse complement strand
CGCATATTTTAACCTTAAGAAAGTATGATAAATTTAATGGTATTCCTCCAATCTGATGTAAGTTCATGGTATGAAATCAATGAAGCTTGTTGCAGCTGCTGTAATCCTGATGCTGGCAGGGGAGATCAAGGCACAGGTTTTCGGTATTCAGACCGATCAGATCCATCGGCCCAAAATCCATTTCACGCCGCGTCAGGGTTGGATGAACGACCCCAATGGCATGGTTTACAACAATGGGGTATACCATCTTTTCTATCAGCATAACCCTGATGCATCCGTATGGGGACCAATGCACTGGGGTCATGCTGTAAGTAAGGATATGATAGATTGGAAACATGAGCCTATTGCATTATATCCTGATAGTCTGGGCACCATCTTTTCAGGAAGTGCGGTGGTAGATCTGAACAATACATCCGGACTTGCACCGAAAGGGAAGGTGCCTCTCGTTGCCATTTTCACTTATCATAATCAGGTAATGGCAGACAAGGGACGTAATGATTTTCAATCACAGGGTATAGCGTATAGCATCGACAATGGCGCTACCTGGCAGAAGTATAAATCCAATCCTATTCTGAAAAATCCGGGAATACGCGATTTTCGAGATCCCAAGGTTATGTGGCATGCACCCACAGGCAGATGGATAATGACCCTGGCTGTGCTCGACAGGATACATTTTTATTCTTCCCCCAACCTGAAAGAATGGAAAAAAGAGAGTGAGTTTGGAAAGGATGCCGGAGCACATGGAGGTGTATGGGAATGTCCGGATTTGTTTCCAATGCAGTTTGAAGGTAAAACTATCTGGACGTTGCTCGTCAACCTCAATCCAGGCGGACCAAACAAGGGTTCTGCCACGCAGTATTTCCTGGGTTCATTTGACGGACACCGGTTTAGTCCGCTCTCAACCAAAACCCAGTGGCTGGATTATGGTCCGGATGAATATGCCGGTGTTACCTGGTCCAATACCGGAAGTAGAAGGCTTTTCATTGGCTGGATGAGCAACTGGATGTATGCCAATCAGGTACCTACAGAAACCTGGCGCAGCGCCTGCACGATACCGAGAGAACTCAGGTTGGTCAAACTGGGGGCTGGTTACAGACTGACATCTATGCCTGTGAATGAGCTGAACAAGTATAATCAGAACCCCCTTGTTTACAACTATCCCAATGTTTCAAAAGGATTGTCTCTTGGAAACGCATCAACTGCGGCATTGCCATGCCGGATAGATCTAGATATGTCTCTTGAAACCTGTGACTTTACCATTTTCAACGAAAATGAAGAGGAAGTAAAGGTTGGATATGATAAACAAACGGGAAATTATTTTATAGACAGAACACGTGCCGGGAAAAGTTATTTTCACAAGGAATTTGCTGCAAGACATACCTCTCCGAGGCTTACAAGCAGTAAAAAGCTCAGGATGACACTGATTATTGATGTTGCTTCAGTGGAATTGTTTGCCGATGGCGGACTAACTACAATGACGTCTGTGTTCTTTCCAACCATCAGTTTCAATAAGCTAAGATTTCAGTCTGACATCTCTCCGGTTTCTATAAGTTATGCCGCATTGAAGCCCCTCGAATAAAGCCTGTGGGTTAACAAACACTGCAGGATGGTTATGCGAAAATCTTTCTATTAATTGCAAAAGAACAGTGCTGCATTCGATGAAAGCATCACTGTAAATAAGTATATTAGCTTATCAGTTTGCCATTAACCCACCAACACTATGCAGGTCATTCTAGGAGTACTTTTTCATTTCATAGGCGGCTTCGCCTCAGGAAGTTTTTATATCCCATTTAAGAAAGTAAAAGGGTGGCAGTGGGAGAGCTACTGGATTATAGGTGGATTGTTTTCGTGGCTGATTGTGCCTCCACTGGCAGCCTACCTTACCATTCCTGGTTTTGCTGAAATCATCTCCGGATCAGGTGGCGCTGTATTGGGATACACTTTTCTGTTTGGGGTACTCTGGGGTATTGGGGGACTTACCTATGGCTTAGGTGTGCGGTATCTTGGGGTTTCTCTGGGCAGCAGCATTATCCTGGGCTTGTGTATGGTTTTTGGGGCCCTTATTCCGGCAATTTATTATGACTTCAATGTGGTGGAAGGGAAAGATACTTTCAGTATGATGATTGGGTCAGACTGGGGAAGAACCATTATCATTGGTCTCCTCATCTGTGTAGCTGGTATTATGGTCAGTGGCAAAGCTGGTATGCTTAAAGAGAAGGAATTGCAGGCTACTGGAACAGATCCGCATGGCGTTTCGGTAAAGTCCGAGTACAAATTCGGATTAGGCATGTTGGTTTCAGTTATATCGGGAGTACTCAGTGCCTGTTTTAATTTCGGATTGGAAGCAGGGCAATCTATGGCCAATGTGGCCAATGCGGTTTGGGTAGCATCCCATACGGGAGAAGGAGAATTTCTATACAGGAATAATGTGGTTTATGTGGTGTTATTGTGGGGCGGACTCACCACTAACCTCATCTGGTGCCTGATTCTGAATATCAGGAATAAATCTTTTGGTGATTATACCAACCGGTCAACACCATTGGTAAAAAATTATCTTTTTTCAGCTATTGCCGGAACCACCTGGTTTCTGCAATTTTTCTTTTACGGCATGGGCGAAAGCAAACTCGGTAATGGTCCGAGTTCCTGGATCCTCCACATGGCCTTCATCATCCTTGTGGCGAATGTGTGGGGATTGCTGCTCAAAGAGTGGCAGGGGGTACGTGTGAAAACAACCCGAACAATTATAGCCGGGATTGCCATCATCATTCTGTCTGTGCTTGTTGTGGGCTATGGCAATGGGCTTCATCATTAGTATTTTAAAATTAAATCTAATACAACTCAATTATGTCAGAGAATTCTGTGTTCAGGTATGTGAATTATCTATGGGATCAGGAAAAGGCAAAATCAATGGAAGGTGATGAAGTGGCCCTGCTGCTTTACCGTTCCAATATACTTGGAGCCGATTTGCGCATTACAAATTATGGCGGAGGTAATACATCCTGCAAGACGATTGAAAAAGACCCTTTGACCGGGCAAGATACAGAAGTGATGTGGATCAAAGGCTCAGGAGGGGATATCGGTTCCTTGAAACGCAGCGGGCTCGCTGCCCTTTATATGGAAAGATTACAAAATCTGATCAAGGTATACCGTGGGCTGGTCTACGAAGATGAGATGGTGGCCTTATTCAATCACTGTATTTTTGACCTGGATTCGAAAGCACCATCGATAGATACACCACTTCATGGTTTTCTTCCCTTTAAACACATAGATCATTTGCATCCGGATGCAGCAATAGCCATTGCTGCCTCAAAGGATGGTGAAAGGATAACACGTGAACTGTTTAAAGGAACAATCGGATGGGTGAACTGGCAGCGCCCGGGTTTCGATCTTGGCTTGCAGCTTAAAGCCTGTCTTGAAGCCAATCCCGGAATCAGGGGCATTATGCTGGGTTCGCATGGGTTATTTACCTGGGGTGATACTGCATACGATTGTTATATCAATTCCCTGGAGGTAATTGAACAATGTGCAGCTTACATTGAGGAACAGGTTGTTAAAAATGGCAGTGTGTTTGGTGGGCAAAAAATCGAATCGCTTCCACAGGAAGAAAGAATATCAAGAGCTGCAGCCCTGGCTCCGGTCTTGAGAGGATTCTGCTCTTCACATACCCGTATGCTCGGACATTTTACCGATGATTCACGGGTGCTTGAGTTCATTAATTCCAATGACCTGGACAGGCTTGCGCCGATGGGCACCAGCTGTCCTGATCACTTCTTAAGAACGAAGATTAGTCCGCTCGTGCTGCAGCTTTCTCCAGATGCAGACCTCAGTTATCTTGCTGAGTTGAAGTCTGCCATTGAGCCTCAAATTGTGGCATACCGCAACATGTATACGGATTATTATAACAACTGCAGACACGACAATAGTCCGGCGCTCCGCGATCCCAATCCTGTGGTGATAATCTATCCAGGCGTGGGCATGTTCACCTTTGCAAAAGATAAGTCAACGGCAAGGGTATCATCGGAGTTTTACATCAATGCCATCAATGTGATGCGTGGGGCGGAAGCAATTTCAGCATATACTTCATTACCACATCAGGAAGCCTTCAACATCGAATACTGGTTGCTTGAAGAAGCCAAATTACAGCGCATGCCTAGGCCCAAATCCTTATCAGGTAAGGTAGCATTGGTGACAGGCAGTGCGGGAGGTATCGGTAAGTCTATAGCGAGGAAGTTTTTGGAAGAGGGCGCCTGTGTAATGCTGTCTGACATGGATGCAGATCGTTTGTCTGCCAGTGTGGATGAATTAAAGAAAATATTTGGCAGAGATGTGGTTTCAGGAGCAGTACTTAATGTGACTTCTCGTGAAACAATTGAAAAGGCGTATAGTCAAGCTGCACTTGAGTTTGGAGGAGTAGATATACTCGTGAATTCAGCAGGTTTATCCATTTCCAAACCCATCGAAGAACATACTGAGAAAGACTGGGATATCTTGTATGATGTGTTGGTCAAAGGACAGTTTTTGATGACCCAAGGTGCTGTTTCCATCATGCGCAAGCAGGGTGTAGGAGGTGATATCATCAACATCGTCAGTAAAAACGCACTTGTTTCCGGTCCGAATAACGCGGGTTACGGATCCGCAAAAGCTGCGCAGCTGCACCTCACCCGTTTGAATGCTGCAGAGTTGGGTGCCGACAAGATCCGTGTCAATACCGTGAATCCGGATGCGGTTATAGCCGACAGCAAAATTTGGGAAGGGGATTGGGCGCAAGGTAGGGCTAAAGCATATGGCATAAAGGTTGAAGAACTACCTGCATTTTATGCCAAGCGCACGCTTTTGAATGAAGTGATTCTGCCGATCGATATTGCCAACGCATGCTTCGCACTTACCGGAGGTTTGTTGAATAAATCAACCGGCAATGTTATCAATGTGGATGGTGGTGTTGCCAATGCTTTTGTCCGTTAAACTTTAATCCATGGAGTTACAACAGATACAGATTGAAGCTTTAAATGATGGACTGATCAGCAGGCACCAGCGTACTTTTTCCTATCAGGTAGAGCAGGTAGAAAAGGTTGAGGAAATTATTGGTAAGCTCATGGCATTTCAGGTGGCTATACCAAGCTGGGCACTTGGTGCCGGGGGAACCCGCTTCGGCCGGTTTTCGATTGGCGGAGAGCCTGGTAACTTGGAAGAAAAAATTGCTGATGTAGGCCTGCTCCATAAGTTAAATGCTTCCAGTGGAGCCATTTCACTGCATATACCTTGGGACATCCCAACGGATGCAGCAAAGATCAAAGCTTTGGCAGACCATCACGGACTGCAGTTTGACGCCATGAATTCCAATACTTTTCAAGATCAGCCTGGACAGCCTTTGAGTTACAAATTCGGTTCTTTGCAGCACACGGATAAAGGTGTCAGGCAGCAGGCAATCGATCACAATTTGGAAGTCATCGCCCATGGCAAAGCATTGGGGTCAAAGTCGCTTACCGTTTGGTTGTCAGACGGCTCCAATTTCCCGGGGCAATTGAATTTCAGAAAAGCATTTCAAAATACACTTGCCGGACTGGAGGAGATTTATGCGGCATTACCGCCAGATTGGAAGATTTTTGTGGAATACAAGGCTTTCGAACCCAACTTTTACAGCATGACCGTAGGGGATTGGGGGCAGTCGCTTTTATATGCCAATAAACTAGGGCCCCAGGCCTATACCTTGGTAGACCTCGGCCACCACCTCCCCAATGCCAATATTGAACAAATAGTTTCCTTGCTGCTTATGGAAGGCAAGCTTGGCGGATTTCACTTCAATGATTCAAAGTATGGAGATGATGATCTTACTGTGGGCTCCATCAGACCCTATCAGCTGTTTCTGATTTTCAGGGAATTGGTTGAAGGGATGAATGCAAGGGGGATGAATCACGCAACAGATCTGGGCTGGATGATTGATGCATCGCATAATATCAAGGATCCCCTCGAGGACCTCCTGCAATCTGTTGAAGCCATTATGATAGCATACACACAGGCACTCATGGTAGACGATTCAGCTTTGGATGAAGCCAGACAAAACAATGATGTGGCGCTTGCACAGGAGTTGTTGCAACATGCTTTCCGCACCGATGTACGGGCTATTGTTGCAGAAGCGAGGCTTCGCGCCGGAGCCGCAATTGATCCGCTGGGTGCTTACAGGTCTTTGCAGGTGAGGAAGATGTTGATTGATGAACGCGGTGCTGTGTCAAAAGCAACAGGACTATAAATTGAATACCTTATGGAAAGAATTCCTGTTGTAGCTGTACTGGACATTGGCAAAACCAATAAAAAAATCCTCCTTTTTGATAAACAGTACCGGGTAGTGTATGAGCATACAGAACGGATGGAGGAAAGTGCAGATGAGGATGGATTTCCCTGTGAAGACCTTGACGCGCTCACCAGTTCTGTTAAAAACATGGTCAGTGCATTGATTGAAAGACAAGAATTCCAGATAGAAGCGCTCAATTTTACAACTTACGGAGCCAGCTTTGTTTACATCGACAAAAATGCTGAACCGCTTACTCCTTTGTATAATTACCTGAAACCATACCCTTCGGAATTACAAAATCAATTATATGCTGAACATGGGGGGGAGGATGT